>JAGRJB010000014.1 GCA_020442965.1 Pseudomonadales bacterium | reverse complement strand
GCTTGTTACTGTCTGCAACGCGGGTCCGAGATCTCGAAGGGGCTGGCGCGTCCAAGATCGGTTCGGCAATGTTGTACGTGTTGGTTGCGGCGATCGGCATGCACATGAACCTGCGAGCCATTTCCAGCAGTCCCTCGCTATTCGGTGTCGGCCTGACTTGGATCGCAATCCATGCGCTGCTACTCATCGGCGTAACGCGCCTCATTCGGGCACCCACGTTCTATCTGGCGGTCGCGAGCCAGGCGAATATCGGCGGAGCCGCGAGCGCGCCAGTGGTCGCCGCGGCGTTTCATCCGTCGCTCGCGCCAGTTGGGGTGTTGCTCGCGGTGCTTGGCTATGCGTTGGGCACCTACTGCGCTTGGATCACCGGTCAGTTGTTGCGCCTTGCGGCCGGGCAGTAGCGCCACTTCACGGCGGGGTGTGTCGACACTACAACCAGTCCGTGATCGTAGCGCGCCGCGGCGGCAGGTTTTGTCGAAACCGAGGAGTATGCTTTGCAAGCAAGCGGGTTTCCGTGGGTTACTCGCGAACGAAAACCGCAGCTACAATAGTGTTAGTGACATGACCAGAACCACAAGTTTTCACGGACGCCCTTACTCGAGCACGCCAGACCCCGCCGTCAGCGCGACGCTGCGCGCCGACGGCGATCGGACGGTGGCGCGTATCGTCGGGGCAGAACAGCGCAGGAGCCTGGATGAAATGCCGAACTCGGGCAAAGGCTCCGTATGAAGCGGTTCGCGGGAGTCGGACCTGGTGCTGTAGCGATTTTCGCTCTGCAGTTGTTGAGTAGTGGTTGCGCGGCGCAACCTGCCGGCGTAGCCGCGACCCCGGTCTCGAGCGACGAATCGAGCGCGGCGTCGAGGGCAATGCCCAGCATCGCGACCGGCCCGATTGTCGATACGATGGCGACGCTCGTGGCGCCGAGCGGCCGGCAAGTCGCGGTGCGCTTGTTAGCGCCGGCACGTTGCGTTCAGTGTGGCCTGATCGTGTTTTCGCACGGTGCCAATGCTTCGCCAGCACGCTACGACGTGTTGCTACGGGCCTGGGCGGAAGGTGGCTGGGTGGTAGCGGCGCCGTTGCATGTCGATTCGGAAGAGCATCCGGAGCGCGCTCGCTACAAGCCTACCGACTCGCTCGGACTGCGCCTCGAGGATTATGACTTGGTCGTCGCCACGTATGGCACCGGCCGGTTGGCGTCCTATCCTGACATCGAATTGTCCGGCGACGTGATCGCCGCAGGCCATTCCTACGGCGCGTTGATCGCCCAGATCGCGGGTGGTGCACGCCTGGACGGTGACTATGCACCGATGGTAACGAAATCGCCGTTACCGCTGGCCGTCGTGGCTATCTCGCCACCTGGACCCATACCTAACTACGTCTCCAGTGCCGGATGGAGCCATATTGCGGTACCCGAACTCGTGGTATCCGGAACGACGGATGTCTTGCCAGGGATCGCGTCCGAGTGGAATCTGCACATGGTTTCTTACACGGCGGCACCGGCCGGAAGGGCCTATGCGCTGGTATTCGAGTCGATGGATCACTATTTCAACGGGGCGTATGGGCGGCTCAAGGCTACCGACGCGGCGACGGATCAAGCGGTGCGGAAGCTCAACGCCGAAGTGCTGCGTTTTGCGCAGGCCGTGCGCGCGCACGATCCACACATGGCGGACGAGTGGATCGCTAACAGCTCGCCGGGTGTGACGGCGACGGCCCGTTAGACGGGCGCCACGACGAATTCTGGATCGACGTCGCGCGCCCACGCGAGCAGCCCGCCGTCGAGATTGATCGGCACCGCCGTCAGTCTCGCGCCGACCGCCATTTCGCACGCCTGCAGGCTGCGACCTCCGCTGCGACAGACGAACACGACGTCGGGGCGCGAACTGCGACCACGCGACGAACCGCTGAGCGAGGCCACCAGTTCGTCCATCCGGGCGGCCAGTTCACCGATGGGCACATTGACGCAGCCGGCGAGGTGACCGCGTTCGAACTCGTGTGGCTCACGTACATCGACCAGCAGTATCGGCGTTGTTGATTCGGCGGCGGATCCGAGGCGCAGTTGCAGTTGGCGTGGCGTTGAATGCGATATCAGTGCGCGTTGCGCAGCCGTGGTCTTTGATTTCGGCACGGCGTCCTGCGGCGTCAGGATCGTTGGATGCTCGCCGCAGACGGCGCAGTCGGTCCGCCGCGCAACCGTGAACTCGTCGAAGCGCGTCGTAAGCGCGTCGTAAGTCAGGAGGCGCCCGGTCAGTAACTCGCCGATTCCAAGGATCAGTTTGATCGCCTCGGTTGCCTGGATGCTGCCCATGACGCCGGGTAGTACGCCGAGCACGCCCGCATCGGCACAATTCGGGACTTGGCCATCCTTGGCGTTTGGGAAGAGGCAACGATAACACGGACCGCGCTCCGGTAAGTAGGTGAGTGCCTGTCCTTCGAATCGATGAATCGCCGCACTAACCAGCGGCTTGCCAAGAATGACGCACGCGTCGTTGATCAGGTAGCGTGTACTAACCCGATCCGTACCGTCGATTACTACGTCGTACTCACGGAGCGTATCGAGGATGTTATCCGCGGTCAGCTGCAGATCGTGCGCGACGACTTCGATGTCGGGGTTCAGGGCGGCGAGTCTCTTGGCGGCAGCAGCGACTTTGCTCTGCGCGACATCGGCATTTGTGAAGAGCACCTGCCGCTGCAGGTTGGACAGATCGACGACGTCGTAGTCGACCAGTGCGAGTTTACCGACGCCAGCCGCGGCGAGATAGAGCGCGCTGGGCGAGCCGAGTCCGCCCGCGCCGATCACGACGACCTTGGAGTTCTTGAGGCGGCTCTGACCAGCAGCACCAATTTCGGCCAACGACAGATGGCGAGCGTAACGTTGCTTCTCGGTCGCAGTCATCGCCATGCTCATCAACCTCCACTCAGGGCGCAAATCAGGTGCAGCGTATCACCCGGATGGACGGCTTGCTGCAAGGATGTCACAGCATCGTGATTGACATACAGCCTGATGTGAGGTCGGATGCGGTCGTGCTCGTCGATCATGCGAAAACGAATGCCGCGGTAGTTAGTGTCGAGATCGGCCAGTACCGCGGCGATGTCGTGACCGACCGCGTCGACACTCGCAGCGCCGGCCGTGTACGATCTCAGCGGACTCGCGACCCTGACTGTGCATGCCATCGCCACCCGGCCTCAGTGCGCGACAGCAAGGCAGTAGATTTCGGGCAAGTGACGCGCAATGCAGCGCCAACGCTCGCCGGCACGGCTCGCCCACACTTCGCCGCCGGTCGTGCCGAAATACAGACTCGGCCGATCGCGCTCATCACGGCACATGGCCTGGCGCAATACCGTGAACCAGGCTTGCGATCGAGGTAGCCCGAGGTCCTGGCGTCGCCACGACTTGCCGCCATTCACCGTCATGTAGACGGCCGGCTTGCCGCCGACAGACGTGCGGGGCCACACCGCGGTACCGTCCATCGGACATACCCACGCAACCTCGGGATCCTGCGGGTGCAGCACGATGGGGAATCCAATGTCACCAATCGATTTTGGCATGTTCGCCCCGATGCGCTCCCAACGAGTCGCCGGGCGATCGATACGATAGATCCCGCAGTGATTCTGTTGGTAGAGGCGATCGGGATGTTTGGGATGCATCGCAACACAGTGCGGGTCGTGTCCAAAGGGTGCGTCCGGATCCGGGAGAAAATCCGCCGCGCAGCCTGCATTCATCGGCTGCCAATCGCGGCCGCCGTCGGTCGACTCGAAGACGCCACCGATCGAGATGGCAAGATACAGATGCCGCGGATCGCGCGGGTCCACCAGAATCGAATGCAGGAATTCACCGTCCGGCGTCGCGCCCGCCGACCACTTCGGGAACATGGGGTGGTCATTGAATCCTGCGACCGGGTGCCAGCAATCGGCGCCGTCCTCGGAGCGAAACAGGCCAGCCGGAGAGCTCCCGGCGTACCAGGCCGAGGGTTCGTTTGGATGCGCTGGTGTCAGCCAAAACACACGCTCGACCGCCCGCGGCTTCGCCGCGGCCGCCGCCTTCGCGAACGCCGGTGGCCTGCTGGCTTCATGCCAGCGGCGGCCCCGATCGGTCGAGCGATACACCGTCGGTCCCAGATGTCCGGTCCTGGCAGCCATGACGAGTACGCGCGGATCGCGGGGATCTTGCACGACGTGATGAACGATGTGGCCCAGGAACTGCGGGCCAGCCAGCTTCCACGCGCGGTTGCCGGTGTCGCGCCGCAGTGTAAAGGCGCCTTTTCGCGTGCCAATCCAGAGCGTGTCTTGAGCCATGCGCGAAGCATCGCGCCATCAGCTCCCGCGCGCAACTGCGCCGAGCGAGGGCAGTTAAACACGGCTTAATGGTGGCGCCATGTCGGTGTGAGACACGGTCGCCTACAGTGATCGCGCCACAATGGGTGGTGCCTGAATCGAGACTACTATGAATAGCCGTTCAATTCTCCTTGCGAGCGTGCTCGCGGCCGCGTTGCCGGTGTTTGCCTTGGCCACGACACCGCCCGCTGCCGCTCCCGCGGCGAGCACCGCAGCGTCGACCATGGCTACGACGACGACCGATCAACACCAGCTAATGAAGGACTGCTCTGCCACCGCCAAGACCAAACATCTGGCGGGCAAGGATCGCAAAGAATTCATGCGTACCTGTCTCAAGAAGAGTCAGTAGCGGGTCCCACGCGGATTGCGCCAGCGCGGCTCCTCTGCGGTTCAGCAGCAGACGGAGTCGCGCTGGCTACATCGGCCAGTGGAAACTCGCACGTAACGCGCAATCCCGGTGCGTTGTCCGCGAGCGCGAGTGTTCCGCCATGCAGGCGGACCACAGCGCTAACGAGTGCCAGACCGAGGCCACTGCCAAGGGTGCCTTGCTGATTCCCGACCCGTTGAAACGGCTGTATCGCGCGCTCACGTTCGTGGGCAGCGATGCCCGGGCCATTGTCCTCGACGATCAGCACTCCGCGCTTGTTCCCCGACTTGTTAGCGACGCAGATTCTCACCCGCCCACCCGCGGGTACATATTTCAATGCGTTCTCGATCAGATTGGCCACCAGCTGTGCGAGCAATTGACGGTTGCCGACGACTCTGACCGGAGCCGCAGCGTGAATCTGCAATTCGAGTCCAAACGATTTCGCTTCGGGCAAGAAGAGGTCGGTCAGTTCGTTGGCGAGTTTGGCGATGTCCACGAGTTCGGTGGCCGTGATCACGCCACGCGCTTCCGATTGCGCGATCTGCAGTAGCGTCGATAAGGTACGTTGCACCCGATCGAGCTCGTGCACGACCGAATCGACCAGTTCCTGGGTGGCGACCGGCGTGCCGGGTTGCAACAATGCTTCCTCCAGCCGGACGCGCAGGCGGTAGAGCGGGGCCCTTAGATCGTGGGCGGCGCTGTCAAACGTGGTGCGTAAGGTGATCGTTTGCTGCTCGAGCCGATCCAGAACGCGATTGACCGTCGCGCCCAGCGCGTCGAACTCGTCATGACTGCCATCGAGAGGTAGCCGTTGGCCAAGATCTCCCGCGATGATCGTTTGACAGGCGACGGCATAGTCCTGCACACGTTGGCGCACGCGGCGGCTGTACCAGATTCCGACCAGTGCCATGAAGAAAGCGGTGAGGCCAGTGCCCCACAGCGTCGCAGACAAAAATCGCGCTGAAAAGCGCCGTTGTTCGCTCGTGTCCGTGCCAACGAGCAACCAGTCGTCATTCGGCAGCTGGGTGAGTAGCGCTTCGCAACGGTGAGTGGAACTGCCTTCGCTATCGGTGGCATCTACTGTGAATTGGACTCTGCCCGCGCGAGCGGTCAGCGAATCAGGCCATCGGTTCAGATTGCCGGCGAGGCGCGACTGCGTCGAATCTGCTAGCAGGTAGAGCGCGCCGGTTCTGCCCCATTGATCGCGGCGAGCCTTCAGCGCCTTGATCAACTGCGAGGTGTCACCCTCATCGTATTCATCGATCAGACTGTCGGTCTCAGTCTGCACGACGGCCGTCAGCTCGGATTCCAGCGCGCGCAGCGTCAGCCAATAGACCGTGATCAACAGCAAACTGACCATCACCGTCACCACGGCGATGTAGGCGAAAACCAAACGGGTCGATGAGAGGCGCATGCGAACTGGTGCGATGAGATCTAGGGGTCTTCGCGCAGCACGTAGCCTGCACCGCGAATCGTATGCACGAGCGCGCGCGTGTGCCCCTTGTCGATGGCATTGCGCAGGCGGCTCATATGCACGTCGATGACGTTGGTCTGTGGATCGAAGTGCAGATCCCAGACCCCCTCGAGCAGCATGGTGCGTGTCACGACCTGTCCGGCATGCCGCAACAGGAACTCCAGAATCTGGAATTCCTTGGCGGTGAGCTCTATTGCTCTTCCGGCGCGCTGCACGCGGCGGCTCAGCAGGTTGACCTCGAGATCCGCGAGTTGTAAGCGCGTGAGCTGCGTATTCGTTTGGCCGCGTCGCAGCAGAGCTTCAATTCTGGCTAATAACTCAGAGAACGCGAAGGGCTTCGTCAGGTAATCGTCACTGCCAGCCTTCAGGCCTGCGACGCGATCTTCGACCGTGCCGAGTGCGGACAAGATCAAGACCGGGGTGCGATTGCCGTTGCGGCGTAACAATTCGATGATCGACAGTCCATCGAGATAGGGGAGCTGTCGGTCGGCAATGATCAGATCGTACGGCTCTTCGGTGGCGCGGAACAAACCGTCGCGTCCATCGAGCGAGTGTTCGACGCAATAGCCGCTCTCGCGCAGGCCCTTGCTGAGAAAGCGCGCCGCTTCGGCATCGTCCTCGATCAGCAGCAGCTTCATTTGGACACCAATCCTTTCAGTCCGCCCGAGATCAGTCGCGATACGTCGAGCAGTACGCGCGGCAAGATCAGTCGGCCCGGTAGGGCGATGTAGCGTGGCGACCAGGCGGGCAAGAACTTCTCCTTGTAACGTTTGAGACCTTCGAAGTTGTAGAAATGTTCGCCGTGCCGAAAGACGAAGCTGCCCATGCGATGCCAGGGCGGGGCCAGGGCATGCGGTTCGAGACCGGCCAGGGGCGCCATACCCAGATTGAAGTAGCCATAGCCGTTGGCCCGTCCCCACAGCATGAGTTCCGTAAAGAGAAAGTCCATGGCGCCCTTCGGCGCATCGGCTCCAAAGCGCATCAGGTCGATCGACAGCTCATGGCGATTGGCGGTGCTCCACAGATTGGCAAACGCCACCGGATGTCCCTCCACGCGTACGAGCGCGAGCGGGAATTGTTGAATGTACTGTTCGGAGAATGCGCCGACCGAGAAGGCCTTCTCGGCGACTGCTTTGTGCGCCAGCCACGTGTCGGAAATCCGCCGCAGGGTCGCGAGCAGCGGTGAAACTGCCTCACGCGGAACGATCTCGAAGGTCGCTCCATCGCGCATGGCTCGTCGGTGCGACTGCCGCAGATCAGCGCGCGCGCTGCCGTCCAGCGAGAAACTCGCCAGCGGTACGCGCGCCTCTTCGCCCAGCTTGACGAGTGTCAGTCCGAGGTCGACGTACAGCGGGAGCTGCTCTGCCGCAACCTGGTAAAATACCGTCCAGCCACCTGCCCGATCCACCAATGCCCGGAACTGGCGCGTCAGATCCCGGCATGGACCAGCAGCGCCTACCGGATCACCAAGCGCGATCCAGCTGCGTCCGCGCACCTGGTACATGATGAAGGCATCGGCCTGTTCGTGATACAGAACGTGCTTGTCGCCCGTGCGGACGGCATTGAACAACGTGTCGTTTGCGGCACTTGCGGCGCGCTCGATTCGCGCCAGGTCCGGTCCGCAGGTCGCAAGTAGCAAATTGCGGGCGGGGCGCAGCAGATAGGCGACGAACAGGACGAGCGATGCGGCCGCTACCAGCACGGTGGTGCGCAAAACGCGCGATGTGTCGCCAACATGGGAGAACGACCACCACGACGTGCTGGCGAATTGCTCCTGATGATTCAACCATGCGATCAGAATGGATACAGCCACGACGCCCAGCACACTGAACACCCAGCCGCGGGAGAACTGTTCGTTGGCGAGCGACGACGCTCGATAGAATGCCGCGCGACCAAACCACAGAATCGCAAGTACGACTGCCAGGAAGCT
The DNA here is from genome assembly GCA_020442965.1 of Pseudomonadales bacterium. Lineage (GTDB taxonomy): Bacteria > Pseudomonadota > Gammaproteobacteria > Steroidobacterales > Steroidobacteraceae > CADEED01. The sequence continues at coordinate 3,807 of JAGRJB010000014.1, read as the reverse complement.
GGCTTCCTCGAAATCAAGACCCTTGGTGACGGACGCGACAATACCAGCGAGTAACAGCCAAACCGTCACGTGGTAGGCCGTGGAAACGCGCCGCAGCAAGCCGTGCGCCAGGACTAACAGCGCAAGCCCGGCCATGCTGCCGATCAGGTGCGACAACTCCAGGAGCGGCGCCGGCAACAGGCCGCGCAGCGTGTGCAGCCGGGCGTCGATCGCCGGAGTAGCACCGGACACCAGTAGCACGACGCCAGACATGAAAGCCAGCACCGCGCCCACCTGCGGGGCGATCGGTGCGAGGTAGAAGCTGGCGCGCGACGACACGCTGCCGATCCGTGCGCGTTGTCCATGCACCTCGTGACTGACAAATAGTACTGCCGCCAGGCCAAGAGGAAGTAGATAGTAAATGGCACGGTAGACGAGCAGCGATCCGAGCAGCGCATCGGCTGGCAGCTCGCGCAGACCAAAAATCAGGACCGATTCGAATACTCCCAGTCCGCCCGGAACGTTCGAGACGATGCCGGCGACAACTGCGACCGCGAAGAGCGATGTGAAGGCGATCAGGCTGATATGGGCGCCGTGCGGCAGCAACACCCACAAGACAGTGGCTGCCAGCGTCAGATCGGCGACCGCTACCAGGATTTGCGCCGCCGCCAGCGGCAGTGCGGGCCGGCGCATGGTGAAGCGTCTTATTCGCAGCGGCTCACTGCCGAATGCCGCCCACGCCAGGTAGGCGGCTGGCAGCGCGAGGAGGGCGACTCCCAGCGCGATCGATACGCTCTCTCGTGCGCCCAACAGGCCCAGTATCCGCGGCGGTGCGACCAGCAGTGAGACGCCGGCCAACGTCGCGAGACCCAAGCTGGTCGAGAGACCGCAAAACGCGACGACCATCGCCAGTTGTGCGTTCGTCAGTCCACGCGGCGAATAGAAGCGGTAGCGTATCGCGGTACCGGTGAGAGCCGCGACGCTGAGATTGTGATTGAGTGCGTAGGCGATGAAGGAAGTCATTGCGACACGCGGATAGCGGATCGACTTGCCAACATAGCGCAGCGCAAGCCAGTCGTAGGCTGTCAAGCAAAGATAGCTGGCAGCGGTCAGCAGAACTGCGAGAAACAGCGTGCTGAACGGGATAGCCGCTACGTGGCTGATCACATCCGCCAAATCGTAGTGTCGCAGTTCGCGCCGCAACAACCAGTACACTAACAATAGAATGCCGGTGACAAGCAGGTAGAAGCCAACCCGACGAACTTGCGCTTGCAAGGTGCTTGGCGACGTCACTCCGCAATCGCCCGACACGGGGAGCCTTCCAGCCAATGATCGATGCGTCGCCACAGCCGCGCCCGCCCATCTGCGGTACCGCTGCCCAACGAGTGATCGGCGCCGTGTATCACCTCAACCGTCATGTTGTGTTTGCCCAGCGCGCGGCTCTGGGCAGCGGCGAAGTGCGCGGCTTCGACCGGAACGACGCTGTCTTCGTCACCGTGCAGCATGAGCACCGGGATGTCGATCGATTGGTAGGCTCGCATCGGTTCGAGATCGAGCATCGAGTTCCAGTAGCGAAATGTCTCGCCTTCGACAGTTTGATCGATATCGTTCGGAAAGGCGCGAATGCGTGCGAGCGTGCGCTCGGCAGACGCAGCGTCCAGGTTGCGCCGCAGCGTCATTCTGAGTTCGTCCTCGCCGCGCAGCGCGCCGGCGCTGAGGGCAATCACCCGTGTGAACCCCGGCACTGCGGCTGCGACAAACGGCGCAACGGTGCCGCCCTCCGAGTAACCGATCAAGACCCGAGCGCAGACGTTGTCATTGTGCTCGAGGGCCCGGCGCGCGAAGTCGGTGTCCGCGGCGATCAAATTCTGGTAGGTCGTGTGGCGATGAAAGCGGCGCGAGCAGCCCAGATAGGACCAAGGTGCCGATCGGGTATCGCGCTTCTCCGGGGTCAACACGCGCCAGCTCCCGGGCGCGTCGGCGAAGATCGTATCCACCTGTGAGGCAACGGGTTCGCAGCCCGAGCCGGGCAGGAAAACAATCAGCCCCTGCTGAGGGGTTGACGGGCCTACCATCAGCTCATAGGTCTTGCGATCCTGCGTAGTCGCCAGCGCAATCGGCGCCAGCAACGCCAGCCATATCAACCAACCAGCCTGGGTCGAAATTCGCATAGTTGCCCAGCGCCAGCTTGCCTGCGATCGTCACGCCGTTGCATGAAATCGTCTTAATCTTGAGAACAGGTGACGCGGTGGCTCATGCGACGGACGCATGATCATGCGCGTGCACCGCGCAGCGCTCGCAATTGACCCAGCCGGAATCGCCGTTGGCGTAGTGTTCCTTCTTCCAGATCGGCAGGCGATGTTTGACCTCATCGATGATGTAACGGCAAGCTCGAAATGCCTCGTCGCGATGCGGCGCACTAACACCTACCCACACTGCGACCTCCTCGAGGCCGAGCGCGCCGACGCGGTGTACGCAGCGCGCATTCTCGACACCAAACCGCTGCTGCGCCTCCGCGATCACCCGTTGGCCCTCCGCCAGAGCCAACGCTTCGAACGCTTCATACTCGAGCGCAGTCACGCGTTGGCCCTCGTTGTGGTCGCGCACCCAGCCCTCGAAGGACACGAAGCCGCCGCAGGTGACGTCACGCAGCGACGCGTTGAGCGACGCGATATTGATCGGCTCTGCACTGAAAGAAAATGCAGTCATCCGCCGGCCACCGGTGGAATGAAAACGACCGCGTCGTTAGTAGACAATGGCCGGGACCAGTCGGCGAAGTCACCGTTGATTGCAACACGCAAGGAGTCGGCGGTCAGTGTGAACGAATGCGAGCCGCGCAACTCGTCGTACAGCTCACGTGGCGTGCGTGCCTGGGTCGTAATCACCTCTTCGCGACGGCCAGCCTGCTCACGCAGAATGGCGAAGTACTGCACGCGAATCTCGCGCTGGCTGACCGCGAGTTGTGGATTGAGGGTGGACATGGCCTGCCAATAATCGTCCGTTGTGTTCGCGTTGTCGAGTGCCCGCGGGTTGGGCGGATCAAGGAGCAGCGTGTTGGCCCGCAGCAGAAATTTTCGCGGGCAGTGGCGTCCAGCAGCGATATAGGCCGCGAGTGCGTCTCGTGTGCGTGGTTCATAGACGGCGCACAGAGGTTCCGGCAACCCATCGTGGCTCGATCGATAGGCCGTTGCGTCGCGGTCGGGATCGCGCCGCGCAGCGAGATTCGCCAAGGTTGCGTGATCAAGAAAGGGCAGATCGCACGCCAGGATCCACCACGCGGCGTTCGGCGCCACTGCCTGGGCCGACGCAATGCCGGCGATGGGCCCGGAAGCGGCTACCTGATCGACGATTTGATCGAAATGGCGTCGCGTGGGTTCAGTGCGCTGATCCTCGCGCACCGAGACGAAAACCTTGGTCACGTGCGGTCGCAACGCTTCGACCGCTGCGGCGAGCTGCGTCTGGCCGTCGCGATACTCGATCGCTGCCTTGTCGCGCTGCATGCACGTACTGCGACCGCCGGCCAGCACCAGTCCTAACAACGGAGTTGTCATGCGCGTTTGAAGTCGCGTTTACCACCACGTTTGGTCAGCAAACGGACCGGCCCGATGACGATGTCGTGTGAGAGCGCTTTGCACATGTCATAAATCGTGAGCGCGGCGATACTGGCACCGGTGAGGGCCTCCATCTCGACGCCTGTCTTGTGCGTCGCCGCCACAGTGCAGAGCACACGCACCTTGGCGCCGCGCTGCGCAGAAATTTCCACATCGCAACGCTCGATAGGCAACGGATGGCAGAATGGAATCAACTCGTGCGTCCGCTTGGCCGCCA
>JAGRJB010000439.1 GCA_020442965.1 Pseudomonadales bacterium | reverse complement strand
GCCGTCGAACCGACAGGTCCGGGATCATCATGTCCGGGCAGGCTCGGTTGCGCTGGCAACCGCCTGCGACGCATCGCGCACGCGGCCACCATTACGAACGCTTTGTGTGCCCTCGGTCACCACACGCTCGCCGGCGGCAATACCCGTGACGATCTCGACCGATCCAGGGGTTCTGCGTCCGATCTTCACCTCGCGCTTGGTCGCAACGTCGCCATCGATGACGAAAACGAACTGCTTGTCAGCCTCTGGAACGAGCGCTTCCTCCGGAATGATCACGGCGTCGCGCTGGTCCTGCTCGAGCCTCACGGTCAAGAACATTCCCGGCTTGAGCGCGCCCTCTGGATTCGGCAAATTCGCCCGCACGATGATCGAACGCGTGGCTTCGTCTACTCGGGAGTCCACGCTCGCAATCGTGCCCTGGAAAATTTTTGCCGGAAACGCCGGCGAAGTCGCCTTGAGCGCGAGCCCTGGACGCAAGCCCGCCAGCAGATTTTCCGGAATGCGGAAATCCAGCTTGATCGTGCTGGTGTCATCCAAGGTCGTGATCACGGTGCCGGGGCTGACAAGGCTGCCGACACTGATGCGACGCAGTCCAACGCGACCGCCGAATGGCGCGCGAATCACGGTGTCCTCGAGCCGTGCACGGGCCGCCGCGAGGCGCGCTTCATCGGCCTTCATTGCCGCTTCGAGTTGCTCGTATTGCGATTTCGATACCAACTGCTTGGCTAATAACTCACGACTGCGGTCGAACTGACTCTGGCTGTCCGTGAGAGCTGCCTGCGCGACTGCAAGGTCGGCACGCACGACGGCACCATCGAGCTCTACCAACAGAGCGCCGCGCTTGACTATCTGGCCGTCGCCAAAGTGAATCGCGGTGACAATATTCGAATTCTTCGCGGTGACTTCAACTGATTCGTTCGAGCGCGCCGTGCCAAGCGCCTCGATTCGTTCGGCGATGCTCTCCTGCCGACTGGCGACCGTCGTCACGAGTGGTGCCGGAGGAACCCGTGCGCCGCGCGGTTTGTTGGCGCTTCCCGACGCACTGGCCGTCGGCGAACCCGTCGCCGGCGTACCGGCCGCTGCCGCTGGTTGGCTGACCGGGGCCGGTGAACCGCTACCGCTCAGCGCGTCACCCGCGCGCTTGGTGACATACACCGCCCAGCCGGCGCAGACGATTGCCACGAGCAGACTGAGAGGCGCTACTAGTTTACGTGGGGTTGCCATGAATGAATTCGAACACCGGGATCGCGAAAAGTTAGCGCTCCATTATGGCACTGTTCACCGCCACGGGAACCGTGGCCGCACGAGGCCGGTAGCGAGCGCGACGCCCACCAGCACAACGCCCGCACTGACCAGCAGAACCCGTGTGATCGGCTCGTCCAGAAACAACGCGCCCCACAGGATGCCGAATATCGGGATCAGGAACGTCACGGTTATGGCCTGCGACGCACTCACCCGACTGAGCAGCCGGAAGAACAGCAGATAGGCGAGCGCCGTACAGAACAATCCCAGCGCAACGACTGCCCACCAAGCGGACGTCGACGGCGATTTCGCAGGCCATGTAAACCACGTGAAGGGCGCCATGATCAGAAATGCCGCTACCACGTTCCCGGCTGCAATCACTTTCGTATCAAGCGTGCCCAACTGACGCTTGGTGTAATTGGCGGCGATGCCGTACATCGCTGAGCCCAGGAGCGCCGCGATCACGCCAATGAGCGAGTCGTCAGTCGATGTGCCAATTTCGCCGCCCACGATGAACAGCACGCCGGCGAAGCCGATAGCGATACCGAGTACGCGCATGGGGCCCAATCGTTCGCCCAGCCAGAAGTAGGCAACGACCGCACCGAACATCGGCGTCGTTGCATTGATCACCGACGCGAGACCACCGGTGATGTGTAGCGTGGCGTATGCAAATAACGCAAACGGCAACGCTGTGTTGATCAGGCCTAACAGCAGCAACTTGCGCCATTGCAGCAGAACGCTCGGTCGCCAGCGCGCCAGCGGCAGTAGAACCACCGAGGCGATCGCCAGCCGAACGACGACCAGTGCCACGGGCCCGAACTCTGGCGAGCCGACACGCAGCAGCGGATACGCTCCACCCCAGATTGCCGCCACGACGATGAGCAGCAGAAAATCGGCGGTGCGCAATCTAGTTGTCCGTCACGGGGTAGCCGTCGCGCCGCCACGGGTACCACGCAACAACGTGTTCGGTAGATAGGAGGCGTCCCAATCCTTGGACTGTCGGCCAAGCCGCAGAACGACGAGCTGCTCCGAAGGAATCGCCCAGAGTGTCCTGCCGCCGCCGCCCTCCATCCAGATCACGTCGTCTGCCAGATACGCCTCGTCATGCTGCACGCCGAAGCCGCTGCCCGGTGTGTACTCGCGTACGCCCGCCGGCGCGCGCCCGGTCCAGATCTGCAGGCCGTACAACGGATTGACGCGCGAGCCCGTCGCCATTTCACGGACCCAGCCTGGCGGCAGCACCTGCGCCGTACCGGCGACCCCGTCCGTGACTAACAATGCGCCGAGTCGCATGAAGTCCTCGGGCGTCGCGCGAAAGCAGCAATAGACTGCCGGCATGCCATTGCTGCGGTCCATGTAAAACTCAGCCGGACCCGCACCGATCGGACGCCACAGACGTTCATCGACGTAACGCTCGTAAGGCACACCGGTCGCGCGCTCGAGGATCACCCCCACCAACTGCGCGTTCGCATTGGACAGATTGAAACGCGTTCCGGGCTCGTGCTGCAGCCGAAAACTCAATGCGGCGCCGACGAAGTCCGAGCCTAACGACAGCCGCGAATTCTTGTTCAGCAGAGCGGGCAGTCGCGACAACCAGCCGACGACGCCCGGGCGCGCGGGCCCACCCCCGAGCGGGACTTCTTCGAGTCCGCTCGTATTCAACAACAGTTGCCGCAAGGTGATCTTGCCGCGCGCATCGCCGCGCCATTCGTCGAGCCACGTCTCGACCGGCAGATCGAGCGATTTGATTCGACCATCGCGCAGCGCGATGCCCACGGCCATCGCTACCATCGAGCGGGTCATGGCGCGACCCGAAAACAGCTTGTACTGCGTCATCTCACCGTAATATCGTTCGAGCTGAATACGTCCACGATGCAGCACGATCAGCGCGACCGAATTGTGGGCTTCCGCCCAAGCCGATGCCTGCTCGAGCGCGGCCGGATCGATGGTTAGTTCGCCCGGCGGGGCCGCGGCCAGAAACGGCGTCGGCGCTCCTTCGATCGTCACCGTCGGTTGGTAGAAGGAATCGGGCCACTCGCCTGCATCGCGCGGCATCTGGAATACTCGGTGCCAGAATGGCCAATCGGCGGCGATCACGCCGATGGCGGTCGGCACGACCGTTACGATCAGAATCAAGAGAGCGACACCAACACGGCGCATGATCGGTCGATTTCCCTGCCCCAAGTGCTGCAATCGTACCAGCACGGCCCGCCGAGCCAGTAGAATCCGGGAGCCATGAGTCTCGCTATCTGTGCCATTGCATCCGAGGTTAGTCCACTCGCCAAGACCGGTGGACTTGCAGACGTGGCGAGCGCACTGACGCGAGAATTGCATGACGGCGGCCACGATGCCCGCCTGTTCGTGCCGCTCTACGCGCAAATCGATCGCACCGGACTGACACTGCATGCGGTTCCGAACCTGCACGGATTCTCGGTCGCGCTCGGCGAGCATCACTACCGATTTGATGCCTACACAGCGCGTCTGCCCGGCTCACGGGCGCTCGTCTATCTGCTGGATTGTCCGGCGCTGTTCGCGCGTGATAGCCTCTACACGAGCGATGCGGACGAACATCGGCGCTTTATCGCGCTGACACGGGCAGCGCTCGAAAGTTGTCGGCACATGAACTGGCGACCGGATATCGTGCACTGCCACGACTGGCACGCCGCATTCGCACCGCTGTTGATCAAGACGAGCTATGCCGACGACCCGGCGCTCGGCACAGCCAGGTCCGTGCTCACGATTCATAACATCGGCTATCAAGGCGTGTTCGCAGCCAGCGCGGCCAGCGATCTTGGTATCGGCGTCCCGGCCGATCGACTGGAGCCCACGGATTTCGCCGCCGGACAAATCAATTCGCTCAAGCACGGCATTCTGTACGCCGACGCAATCACCACCGTGAGCCCGACTTACGCGCGGGAAATTCTCACACCGGAGTTTGGCATGGGGCTTGAGTCGGCACTCGCGGCGCGCGCGGCCGATCTCACCGGCATTCTGAACGGCGTCGACTACTCGGAATGGGACCCGCGCTGGGACCGCCATCTCCCGATTCACTACGGACCATTCACCCTGCCGCGGAAGGCAGCGCTCAAGCAGCGCTTCCTCAGCGACAACGGCCTCACTACCGCGAACGACCGTACACCGCTGCTTGGAATCGTCGGCCGCATGACCGGGCAGAAGGGCTACGACCTGCTGCGCGGGGTCCTGCCCGAGTTATTAGCATCGCGCAACGTACGGCTCGCGGCGCTCGGCAGCGGCGAGGCGGAATACGAACAGATTTTTCGCGAGCTTGCCGATGCATTCCCGGGCCGCGCGCTCTATCGTCACGGCTACGATGAGGCGATGGCGCACTGGATAGAAGCGGCCAGCGACATCTTCCTGATGCCGTCGCGCTACGAACCCTGCGGCCTCAATCAGATGTATAGCCTGCGCTACGGGACGATTCCGATCGTACGTCGCACAGGTGGACTCGCCGATTCGGTAACTCACTTCGATCCGCTCACAGAACGCGGCGACGGTATCGTGTTCAACGATTTCGATAGCAACGCCATTCGCTGGGCGCTCGACACCGCGCTCGAGTGGTACGCCGACGCAACGCTGTGGGAGAAGATCATGCGCAATGCGATGCGCGCGGACTTTTCGTGGGCCGGGCAGGCGAAGCACTACGTGCGTCTGTTCGAGCGGCTCGCCGCCACGAAACGCGCCTAGTGCAGCTTGATCGAGCCTTTTTCCTCGAACGGGATGCTTCTGAGCAGACCTGACGACAGGGACACTTTGCCGATCATGCGGTAATCGAGCGATTCCATCGAGTTGTCGGAGCCGCCGCCGCGCGCCAGCATACGCAGCAGCGCCGTGGCCATGTTAGCGGTAACACTCATGTCGAACTCTGCCTCGCCAAACGCCGGCACGTTGAACGGCGAGCCGCTGACACCTTGCGCAAAATCCTCGCCCGCAAGCTCGAGCCGGTAACTGATGCCCTTGATGGGTAAATCGCGATCGTTAGGGTTCTGCACACGCAGCCGCACCAACAAGCGCTGCTCGAAGAGATCGCTTTTCTGCACCGCCACATTGATGATCGAGAGGCGTGGCGTCTCGAGGTGCGCATACGATGCACAACCCGCCAACAGCCCGTTACCCAGACACAGGCTGGCAAGCAACGCGAAACGAGTGTTCATGCCACGGATGGTACCAGCATCGTTGCGGTGACCAGCACGACCCCTTTCTCGGTGACGAAAAACCGTTTGGCGTCAGACGCCGGATCCACACCGATCTGCGTACCGTCCGGGATATCGCAGCCCTCGTCGATGATCGCGTTGCGGATCGTGCAACCGTGACCAATGTGCACGTTCGGCAGCACGACCGCACGCTCGACGTACGAACGGTCCTCAACCCGCACACCCGAAAAGAGCAGCGACTCGCGAATCGCCGCTCCCGAGACGATACTTCCGCCCGAGACCAGCGAATTGATCGCGAGCCCGCGTCGGCCTTCCTCGTCGAGTACAAACTTGGCGGGCGGTTGCTGCACCTGATAGGTCCAGATCGGCCAGTCCTCGTCGTAGATATTGAGTTCGGGATTGACGTACACGAGTTCGAGATTGGCCTCATAGAACGCGTCGATCGTGCCCACGTCACGCCAGTAATTCTGCGCGCGCGTCTTCACGTCCTGAAACGGATAGGCGTACA
>JAGRJB010000438.1 GCA_020442965.1 Pseudomonadales bacterium | reverse complement strand
GGCGAGATCACCTACGGTCTCGAGCGCCTCGCCATGTATCTTCAGGGTGTCGAGAGCGTGTTCGATCTCGTCTGGACTGATGGCCCGCTAGGACGCATTACCTATCGAGATGTCTTTCATCAGAACGAGGTGGAGCAGTCCAAGTACAACTTCGAGTACGCGGACACCGCGGTCTTGCTGCGCCACTTCGACGAACATGAACAAGCCTGTGGCACATTGTTGGAGGCCAAGCTGGCGTTGCCCGCCTACGAACAAGTGCTACAGGCTTCGCATACGTTCAATCTGCTCGACGCGCGCCGTGCGATCTCGGTGACGGAGCGGCAACGCTACATCCTGCGGGTTCGCACACTCGCACGCGGTGTGGCGCAGGTCTATTACGAAAGTCGCGCAGCACTCGGGTTTCCGATGCTGCGCGCCAGGGAGTCCCACGCCGCCGCGGGAGCTGCGGCGTGAGCAGCACAGCGAGCGCCAATTCGGCGGCTGCCGGGACGCATCGGGATTTCCTGGTCGAGATCGGCACGGAAGAACTGCCGCCGCTCGCGCTCCCGGAACTGGAGCGTTCGTTTGCAGCCGGGATCGCGGCCGGTTTGAACGAAGCGGGTCTACCACACGCTCTAGTTGAATCGTTCGCAACACCGCGCCGGCTCGCGGTACGTGTCGCTCAGCTTGCAACCGAGCAGCCGTCCCAGGAAATCAAATTGCGGGGACCACCAGTATCGGCGGCGTTCGATGCCGAGGGCAATGCCAAACCGGCTGCCGTCAAGTTCGCCGAGAAATGCGGCGTCACGGTTGCGGCGCTCGCACGCGTCACCGAAGGTAAGGGCGAGTTTCTCTTTTACGCAGGCAGCAAGCCTGGCGTGCTGACGCACGAGCTACTGCCGCTCATCGTGCAACGTGCACTCGCCGCGTTGCCGATTCCCAAGCGCATGCGTTGGGGCTCCTCCGACGCCGAGTTCGTACGGCCGGTCCATTGGCTACTGATGTTGTTCGGCGCGGAAGTCATCGAGGCAAACTTGCTCGATACGCTTGCAGGGAATAGCACTCGGGGTCATCGTTTTCACGCGCCCGGGTCCATCACGATCGAGCGGCCCGCGGATTACGAACGCCAACTGCGCGAGCGTGGCCAGGTGATCGCCGATTTCGCCGCACGTCGCGCACGTATCAGGCAGCAGGTGGTGGCGGCCGGAGACGCGATCGGCGGCGAAACGCTCGTGGACGATGCATTACTCGAAGAAGTCACCGCCTTGGTGGAGTGGCCCGTTGCCGTGGCCGGACAGTTCGAAGCGCGGTTCTTGAAGCTTCCGCGGGAAGTATTGATTTCGACGCTACAGGACCACCAGCGGTACTTTCCAGTCCTCGATTCCGCCGGATCGTTACTTCCCTGGTTCATTACGGTCAGCAATATAGAAAGCCGGGATCCTTCGCAGGTTCGCGCCGGCAACGAACGTGTGGTGCGGCCCCGGCTCTCGGACGCGGCATTTTTCTGGGAACAGGATCGCAATGAGCCACTTGCCGGTCGGCGGGCCGCGCTCGACAACGTCACCTATCAGGCGAAGCTCGGCTCGATCGGCGCGCGTACCGAACGTGTCGCCGTGCTGGCTGTTGAGATTGCGCGGCTGATCGACGCGGACCCGGTGCAAACCGCACGCGCCGCGATGCTCGCCAAGTGCGATTTGCTGTCGGCGATGGTCGGCGAGTTCCCCGAGCTCCAGGGCGTCATGGGGCACTATCTCGCGACCGCCGATGGCGAGGGAAGCGACGTCGCCGCGGCGATCGAGGAACACTATCTGCCCCGCGGCGCGGGCACCGCTCTACCGAGTTCGAAGGTGGGCACGGCACTCGCGCTCGCAGACAAACTCGACACGCTGGCTGGTATTTTCGCCATCGGGCAGAAGCCGAGTGGTACACGCGATCCGTTCGGGCTACGACGCGCCGCGATCGGCGTGATTCGCATCCTGGTCGAGAAGCAGCTGGACCTCGACTTGGGCGCGCTCACAGCGCGCGCGGTCGCGTTGCAGCCGGTCGAGAACCCGGCGGCGGCCTCCGAAGTCGCGGACTACATCGTCGAACGGCTGCGTGCTTACTTCCTGGATAACAAATTGCCAGCCCGCGAACCTGGCGACAGCGCCGTCGCAGCGCCTACCTTGATCGCGGGCGCAACGACCGAAATGTTCGACGCGGTGCACGCCGCCGCACCGCGCTCGCCACTGGACTTCGGCATTCGGCTCGCGGCGCTCGCGCGATTTTTGCAGCGACCAGAGGCAGAGAGTCTGGCTGCCGCTAACAAGCGCATCGCCAACATCCTGAAGAAGAGCGCGGCCACTGCGGCGACTGCGGTCGATACCGGTGCACTGCAGGAGCCGGCCGAGAAATCCCTGCATGCGGCAATGCTGAAGGTACGCGATCCGGTCGCCACCGCCGTCCGGGAGCAACGCTACGCCGATGCGCTCGAAACACTCGCAACACTGCGGCCGGAGGTCGACAGCTTTTTCGACGGCGTGATGGTGAACGCCCCCGACCCCGTGGTGCGCGCCAACCGACTGGCGTTGCTGCGCGAGCTGCGCGATATGTTCGCGGCAATCGCCGACTTGTCGCGGCTGCCAGGCTGAGGCGGTAATTACGATGCAGTGGCTCGCGTCGCTGGTGTTCACAAGCTATCTGTTCGTTTGGACACCGCTCTACGGCCTCTTCTACGTGGCGGCCTCGCCTTTCTTATCGTTCCATGGAAGGTACAAATTAGCTAGATTTTGGGCCCGCAGTATCCTCAAAGGGCTAAAAGTCATCTGTCGCCTCGATTATCGCCTCGAAGGCATCGAGAACATTCCCGCGGAACCCGGCGTGTTCTACATGAAGCACTCCTCCGCCTGGGAGACGATCGCACAGATGGCGCTGTTCCCGCCGCTCGTGTGGGTCATGAAGCGCGAGGTGCTGCGAATCCCGATAGTCGGCTGGGGTTGTACGCTCGCCGGCTGTATTGCGATCGATCGCAAGTCCGGCACCACGGCCGTCACGCAAATTCTCGCGCAGGGCAAAGAGCGTTTCGAGCGCGGCGCCTGGGTCATGGTGTTCCCGGAGGGGACCCGGCTGCCGCCCGGCGAAACGCGCAAGTACGGCGTCAGCGGCGCGCTGTTGGCGCAGGCATGTCAGAAGTTGATCGTGCCGATCGCGCACGACGCTGGCTATTTCTGGGGCCGACGGGCGTTTGCCAAGAAGCCGGGGACCATCACGGTACGCGTTGGCCCGCCGATCCAGACGGCCGGTCGCGAGCCACGCGATATCAATGCGCAAGCCCAGGCGTGGATCGAGGCGAACGTCGTATCAGCACAGCAGAGTCGTTAGTGCTTGCGCACCGCAGTTCACCCTGCCTTGCTCGACAGATCGAGCAGCATGGGCCACACCCGACAGTCGGTCGACGGCCAGCGATAGGTGGCGCACGAATCGCTCGCGCTGGTCGACCCGGGCGCAGTGATCGACACGGCGCTCAGCACGAGAGCGGGGCACGGCTGCCAAACCACCGCGCGCCAGTTGGCCGCTGTCGGGATCGAGGCGCGCCAGTTGCCATCTCGCAGCTCGAACGAGCAGTCGTGCAAGGCGGTCGCGAGCGGCAATTTGAGCGCCTTGGCGAAGGCTTCTTTCAAGGTCCAGAGTTGATAGAACTGCACCGCCACCGCGTGCCGCGGTGCAGCGTCCAGCTGCTCGATCTCGGGCGGGGCAAAGGCGGCACGTGCGACACGCTGGAAGTCCCGAACCGTGACAACCTCGAGATCGACGCCGACCGATGCCGCTCGCGCATCGATCGCAAGGCATGCGAATTCGCCACTGTGACTGAGGCTGTGCGCACTCCTGGCTCCGACATGGGCAGCGAGCGCTCGGCTCATTTGCCACTGCCGGCGCCGCAGTGGCGAACGCATTCGTTGGTAGCGGGCGCGATCGGCCTCGCCCAGAGTGGCCGCATCAAAATGCCGCGTGGCGCTTTGATCGGTGAGCCAGACAACCAGGGTGCTCTCGGTCATGGCCGCTAGCATACAAAGCACGCCGGTTGGGCGGGGCGACGCGTGGTGGGCACGCCTGGCGGTCACCGCATTCTGTTTCACCCTGTTTGGACTGGGTGGCCTCGTGCTAGGACTCGCCATATTTCCGATCTATTGGCTGCTGCCCGGCGGCGAGCGTGCACGACGAGAGCGTGCAAGGCGCACCCTGGCGCTCGCGATGCGTGCATTCGTCTGGCTGATGAGCTCGCTGGGCGGCATCAGCTATGAGATTCACGGTGCGGCGCGATTCGGTCGAGCGGGCCAACTCGTGATCGCCAATCACCCGACGATGTGTGATGTGATCTTTCTGCTCGGCTTCAGTCGTGACTCGTGCAGCATCGTCAAGCACCAGCTTTTTCGGAACGCTTTCACCGCGCTCGCCGTGTCGCAATCCGGTTACGTCAAGAACGAGCCCACCGACGCGATGATCGAGCATGCGAGCGCCGTGTTGCAGGGCGGCCAATCCCTGATCGTGTTTCCACAAGGTACGCGCAGCCGCCCGGGCGAAGCGATGCGGTTTCATCGCGGTGCCGCCGCGATCGCCCTGCGCGCCGCGGAATTCATCACGCCGGTATTCATCTGGTGTACGCCGGTCGTGCTCGGCAAAGGCCAGCCGTGGTATCGGGTGCCGCCAAGACGGCCGCATTTTGTCCTGCAAGTCGGCGAGGATTTGCCGCTTGCACCCTACCGCGGCGAGCGCCCGCCCCCGGTGGCGGCGCGCCAATTGAACCAGCACCTGATCGAGCTGTACGAGGCCCGTCTTTCCGCCGGGCCATTGCATTAGCATAGGCACTCAGGGACCCTGAGGCATCTGGCAATGCAATCACGAGAACAAATCCACGACATGGTACGAGACTCGCTCGCCGAGCTGTTCGAACTCGACCCGACGCGTATCAAACTCGACGCGCATCTCAATGACGATCTCGAGATCGATAGCATCGATGCGGTGGATCTGATCGATCGCTTGAAGAAATCAACCGGCAAGAAAATGACCGCGGACGACTTTCGCTCAGTTCGCACGGTGAACGATCTCGTGCTCGCGATCGAACGCTTGCAGGCATCGTGAGCGCACTGTTCTCGCCAGTCGCAGTCTTGCCGGTCTACAATCACGAGGACGCCACCGGGCGTGTTGTTGCGGGTGTCAGGGCGCACGGTCTGCCGATTATTCTCGTAGACGACGGCTCGAGCCCGCACTGCCGAATTGTGTTGCAAAAATTGGCGCAGCAGCCCGGCATCACACTGGTGACCAACCCGCAGAATCTTGGTAAGGGCGGCGCCGTCAGCGCGGGCCTGCGAGCGGCGCTGCTTGCTGGCCATACTCATGCCTTCCAGATCGACGCGGACGGCCAGCATACGCTCGCTGATATCCCTCGTTTCCTGACAGCCGCACGGACTAGCCCGTCGGCGCTGATCTGCGGGCAACCGGTCTTCGATCAGTCGATCCCGCGATTGCGCTTTCTGTCGCGCTATTTCACTCACGTGCTCGTCTGGATTCACACGCTGTCGTTCGAGATCCGCGATTCGATGTGCGGCTTTCGCGTCTACCCGCTCGCCCCGGTCGTCGCGGTACTCGATTCGGCTCAACTCGGTTTGCGCATGGATTTTGATCCGGAGTTATTGGTTCGGCTGCACTGGCGCGGACAGCCGATGCAGTGGCTGCCGACGCGCGTCTCGTATCCGCTCGACGGCATCTCGCACTTTCGCATGCTCGAGGACAACCTGCGCATCAGCTGGATGCACGTACGAATGTTCACGGGCATGCTGCTACGGCTGCCGATCATTTTGTGGCGGCGCTTCCCCTTCGTGCACGTGTCACCCGCCAGCCGGAGCCGCTCGTAGGCCAATGCGTCGCCAGGGTGCCCTCTATTGTGACTACCAGGTTGAGGTTCCGTTTCACGACGTCGATCTGGCGACGGTCGTCTGGCACGGACATTATTTCAAATACCTCGAGAATGCGCGCTGGCGCCTGATGCAGGTCCTCGGCTACGGATACGCCGACATGGTCGCGTCAGGTTACGGCTGGCCGGTTGTTGAAGCGCATGTCAAATACGTGCGTGTCGCAAAATACGGTGATCGGCTAACAGTCCGCGCATCGCTCATCGATTGGGACAGTCGTCTCGCTATCAACTACCTGGTGACGAATTCCGCCGATCAGGCACGCGTCGCGCGCGCGCAAACCGTACAGGCTGCGGTGGACATGCACACGCACCAATTGCAGTTCACCCTGCCGGAATGCCTGACCATCCGTATCGAATCGGCGCTGCGCGACGGCTCGATCATGCGCGGTGTCCCGCCATGAGCGGCACCGTACTGGTCACCGGCTCGAGCCGCGGCATCG
>JAGRJB010000437.1 GCA_020442965.1 Pseudomonadales bacterium | reverse complement strand
GATCGATCCCAGGTAGAACGACGCTGGCGCCGTCGGCAGCAGCTGCATGCTGCGCGTCAACCATTCCTCGGCGCGCACCTTGTTTCCCAGCCGATAGGATGCGACACCACCTCCCAGGTAGGCACCGAAGTAGCTGCTATCAAGAGCGATCGACTTTTCATAGTAAGGCAGTGCCGCCTGCGGTTTCTTCTGCGCGAGCGCCAGATCGCCCAACAACTGCTCGAACCGTGCTTCCTGCGGTACCAGCTTGGTTGCTTCGCGTGCTAACGACTCTGCCTTGTTAAAGTCCTTCTTGCTGGCGGCTGCAAGCGCCGCGTCCGCCTTGTCGTACGCGGGTTTCATCTTGATCAGCGGCGCGAGTTTACTCTGGTAACGCTCGACTCCCAGATCGCCGCCCGCGCCCGTCGCGCCGAGCCGCTCCCGGTTGCGCGCGACACGCTCCTCAGACGGCGGATGCGAGGCGAACAGCCCTTCGAGCCAGCCCTGATTGCCGCCGCTCTGTTTGGACAGTGCAACAAATTTCTCCTGCAGTGTGACGGCCGCCTTGGGATCGTAGCCGGCCGCGCGCATGTACTGCATGCCGTACTCATCCGCTTCGAGTTCTGCCTCACGGCCGTATTTCAGCATCGCCATCTGCGCGCCGAGGCCAGCGCCTTGCAGCAAGAGGTTGCCGACGTTCGGATTCGTATCACTCATCGCCATACCGACCTGGGCTGCCACCATACCGATCTGCATGAACGTACCGCGCTCCTGCGCCTTGGCGCCGTGCCGGGCGGCGGCGTGCACGATCTCGTGGCCGAGGACCGCCGCGAGTTCAGCCTCATTCTCAAGCGTGGTCAGGAGCCCGCGATTGACCGCGATCTTGCCCCCCGGCAGTGCCCACGCGTTCGG
Organism: Pseudomonadales bacterium; assembly: GCA_020442965.1. Lineage (GTDB taxonomy): Bacteria > Pseudomonadota > Gammaproteobacteria > Steroidobacterales > Steroidobacteraceae > CADEED01. Next base: position 2,302 of record JAGRJB010000437.1, on the reverse strand, counting down.
CACGGAATTGTTGAGCACGACGAATTCGTAGGGTAGCTGGCGGTCCGACACCGCGGCCAGCTTCTGCCCGACCTCACTCACATAGGCACTCAGCTCAGGCAGGACCTCGAAGTCGCCACCTTGACTCTGACGCATGGGTGCGTAGTTCTGCTGCCCGATTTCAACCTCCTGACCGGTCGAAATGAGCTGAATTTCCTTCTTGCCGGTCACCGGATTGGTACCGCAACCGGCGAGCAGGCCCGCGAGTATCAAGATAATGACCAACGAGCGCATTCTGATGTCCATATCTGTCCTCTCTGTACGACGTTCTACGCGATTCGCGACCTTCCCCGGGCGCGCGGCGGCTTTTGCTAGAATACCGCGCAAACGGCGCTCCTGGCGCTTCACAATGCGCGGAACATCCATGCCCACACGTTCTCCCAACTCGCCAGCAGCTTGCCTGGCGCGCCCGCTGTTACTAATGCTCGCGGTCGCAGCACTCGGCGCCTGCAGCGCCAAACCGGAGCAGCAGGCCACGCTACCGCCGCTCGTATCGGTGATCTCTCCGGGGCTTTCGGACGTCACGAACGTTGTCACTTTCACGGGCACGATCAATGCGCGCGACGAAATGCCGATCACGATCGAGGGCGACAGCGGACGGATCTCCGCGGTGCTGGTCGATATCGGCGATCGAGTGAAAAAGGGTCAGGTACTCGCGCGCCTCAGTACGTCTGTCATCGATCCCCAGGTGAACAGCCTGCGCGCTTCACTCGAGGAAGCACGAACGTCTGCGGAACTCGCGGCGGCGGAATACCGTCGCGCCGAAGCCGTCGCAGCCAGCGGCGCCTTGTCCAAGGAGGAAATCGAAAGTCGGCGCGGAGCCGCGGCGAATGCCGAGGCGCGCGTCAAGGTCGCTGCGGCTCAGCTTGCCGAAGTGCAGGCGCGCCGTGGCCGTACCGAGATTCGCGCACCGATGGACGGCATGGTTCTGACGCGCACAGCCGAGGTCGGCCAGACGGCAACTGTCGGCGGCGACCCGCTGTTCCGGCTGAGTCGCGGTGGCGAGATCGAAATGCGTGGACGAGTGGCGGAGCAGGATTTGGCCGCGCTCGAGGTGGGCCAGCCGGCGAAAGTCTACGTGACCGGCGTGGCTGAGCCGTTCATCGGCAAGGTGCGTTTGCTCGGCGCGGTCATTGATCCCGATACCCGACTTGGATCGATTCGCATCGAGTTGCCGTCACATCGCCAATTGCGCCCCGGCGCGTTTGCCCGCGGCGAGGTCGTCGTGGGTCTAGAGCGCCATCCTGTACTGCCGCAAACGGCCGTGCTCTCCGACGCGAAGGGTAACTACGTGTTGCGGGTCGATAGTGACAACTCCGTGAGTAGACAGGCCGTCAAGGTCGCCGGCACGCGCAATACGGGAGTGATCATTGAATCGGGTGTTAATGGCAACGAGCGGATCGTAGCCACCGCCGGCGCATTCTTGCAGCCTGGCGAAAAAGTGCGTGTGGCGGAACCAGCGCAGACTGCGGTCGCGGAGCGAGCGGCGCCTTCCGGAGAGGCGCGATGAAGAACATCTCGGCCTGGGCCATCCGTAATCCCGTATTGCCGATCGTTTTGTTCGTCATTCTGACATTCGTCGGACTGGTTTCATTCGTTCGCCTGCCGATCAATCTCAACCCGGATGTGTCATTTCCAGGCGTCAACGTAACCGTGGTCCAACCCGGTGCGGCACCCACCGAGATCGAAACGCAGGTGACACAAAAGATCGAAGCGGCAGTCGCCGGTATCAGCGACGTACGCAACATCACCTCACGCGCGGTTGAAGGCACATCGCTCACTTTCATCGAGTTTCAGATCGGCACCCCGATCGATCGCGCCATGAACGACGTGCGCGACGCGGTATCACAAATCCGCAGCGAACTGCCCGACAGCATTCAAGAACCAACCGTAACGCGCGTGGATATGGAAGGCGGCGCGATCGCCTACTACGCGGTCAGCAGTACCAACATGACGCTCGAGCAGCTCTCCTGGTTCGTGGACAACACGATCACCAAGCGACTGAACGCTATTGCGGGCGTAGCGCAAGCATCACGCAATGGTGGCGTCGATCGCGAGATTCGCGTGGAACTCGATCCGGAGCGGCTGCAGGCGCTCGGCACGACCGCCGTCGAAGTGAACCAGCTGGTGCGCTCGCTCAATCTCGACGTGCCAGGCGGACGTGCGCAGATCGCGAACGGCGAACAATCGATTCGTGTTCTGGGTGGTGCCAAGACCGCGGCGCAACTCGCAGATCGGCAAATCCGGCTCGCGAACGGCACGG
>JAGRJB010000436.1 GCA_020442965.1 Pseudomonadales bacterium | reverse complement strand
CCTTGAAATGCCCGCAACGATCGTCACCTCGCTCGACGATCCCATCATCCCCGCCGCCGACCTACGACGTCTGGCCGCGCCGCGGAATCTCGAGATCATTGCGACGCGTCACGGTGGGCACTGTGGTTTTCTCGAGTCCCTAGGTCCAACCAGCTGGATCGATAAGCTCGTGCCCCGATTGATCAATCCGGCTGTAGCAGCTCGCGAAACCGGCCCGGTGCCGGCGTTGCAAAGTAGCTGACACCCGAACCCGCGAGCCGCTGCAGGTCAGATGGCCGGTCGATGCCCAGTGCGATCCACTGCCACGGTCCGCGCGTCGGGCGACCGCTCTTGGGCAGTGCGCGATAGTCGCAAACCATGCGCTCCGGAGCGAGTGCCTGTATCTTGAGTTGCACGTGTGTGTCGAGCGCCTCGACGCGCCAGCCGATCGGCACACCGTGACGGTTGCGTGCTCGGTAGATCGCGGGCAGATCGGTCGAGAGTATGATCACCCGCTCGCGAAAGGACTTGACGGTGGCGAGTACCGTGTCTACGACGTGTTCGGCGCCAAAGCGCGCGATGCTCGCGCGTTGCAGTTCGAGCAGCAGTTGCACGGTGGGATACTTGCGCAGCAGTTCCAGCACATCGATCAAACGCGGCAGCGTGGCCGACTCGAATACGGTGCCGAAGCGCCGCGGCTCGCCGATCGACAAACTCGTTAGTGATTTGGCATTCAGGTCCAGAACACTGCGGTCGATCCCGGCCGTACGCAGCAATCCCGGGTCGCGAATGACGACCGGCACGCTGTCGGCCGACAGCTGCAAGTCAATCGCCAGGTGTTGCGCACCGAGGGAGAGCGCCGATGACATCGCCGGTAGTGAGTTCTCCGGATACTCGAGCGCGTTTCCGCCGTACGAGACGAGTGTCGGTAAGCCGGCGACAGGCAGCGCGTTCATCGCGGCGGACTCGACAGAACACAGGAAGAAACGCGTTGTGTCGCTAAACGTGTACAGGGCATGGCATGACGTCGGACTTGGCGTTGTGCAAGCATGGGTTGCCTGCCAGTATATCGGGGTCAACGTATGGACAAGATCGGCAACCTGGATTTGAGACGCACGTTGCGAGCAGTGTCGGCAGTCCTCGTGGTTGCCGTGACGCTGAGCGCCTGCAACAGCCCGGTCGATGGTTCAAGAACGCCTCGCGATGGGGTGCCGCCGCCAACCCAGCCGCCGCCCGCGGCGGATACGACCGCGCCGAGCGTGCCGCAGAACGTCGTCGCGACGGCGCAGCCGAACGGTAGCATCCAGCTCAACTGGCAAGGTTCCACCGACAACGCGGGTGGTGCGGGCGTGGCCGGCTATCGAGTCTTCCGTGACAGCGGCGCGACGCCGCTCGCGTCGGTCGCAGGCACATCGTACACCGACGTCAATCTTGCGCCCGCGACCTCGTATAGCTACACAGTGCGCGCGTTCGATGCGGCGACTCCGGCTAACGAGTCGGGCAGTTCCATCGCTGCCTCGGCCACCACGCCCACGGTCGTCACACCGCCGAATCCACCCGTCTCGGGTTTGGATACACGGCCCAGCAACGCGACCTGCGTCGCGGGTGATCGACCGGTTGTCAGCACCAGTCTGGCCCTGGAGCGGGTCTTCCCGGGCCTGTCGTTCAATAGCCCGGTCGCCATGCTGCAGGCGCCGGCAGATGGCACGCGCTGGTTTGTGGTGCAGCAAAATGGGGTTGTTAGAGCATTCGCCAATCAGGCCAATCCGACCGTCAGCGACTTCGCCGATTTGAGCGCGCACGCTGGCTTTACCAGCGGGGGTGAAACCGGGTTGTTAGGCATGGCGTTTCACCCTGATTTTCCAATTGATCCGCGCGTATATCTTTCGTACACCGCCAACGTCGGTGGCCTCGTCTCGCGCGTGTCGGAATTTCATGTGATCGGATCGGGAGCGAGAGTCGACCTTGCCAGTGAGGTTGTGCTGCTGAGCGTGCCGCAACCTGCGTCCAATCATAACGGCGGGCATATCGTTTTCGGCCCGGACGGCTTTCTGTACATCGGCCTGGGCGATGGCGGCGGCGGCGGCGACCCGTTTGGCGCCATCGGTAACGGCCAGAATTTGCGCACGTTATTGGGAAAAATGCTGCGCATCGATATCAGCGGTTCGACCGGCTCCGTACCCTATCGCATCCCCGCCGGGAACCCTTACGCCGCCACGTCGTCGCTCTGCAATGGGGGCTCGGGCGCCGCCAATTGTCCGGAGATCTATGCATACGGGCTGCGTAATCCGTGGCGCTGGAGCTTCGATCGCGGCAGCGGCGAGCTGTGGCTGGCGGACGTGGGGCAAGACAGGCTCGAGGAAGTCGATCGCGTGACCGCTGGAGGCAACTATGGCTGGCGCTGCTTCGAGGGTGCGGACGCATACAATTCCACCTGCGGGCCCAACAGTGCGAGTAGCATCCCGCCGATCGCGCAATATGGGCGAACGTTGGGCCAGTCGATCACGGGTGGCTATGTCTACCGCGGATCCTTGATTCCGTCGCTGGTCGGCCAATTCGTATTCGGCGATTTCAATACCGGACGTCTGTGGCACCTTGCGCGCGATACCGCGCCAACTCTGACGATTACCGACGGCGGGCTGGCTACCAACCTGCAGATCTCGTCGTTCGGGCAAGGTGTCGACGGCGAGCTGTACGTTGTTCACTACGGCGGCACATTGCACCGGTTAGTCGCTGGCACGAGCGCAAGCGGCGGTTCCATACCGGCGCAACTTTCCGCGACCGGCTGCGTCGCGACGGGCAACGCCACGCAGCCTGCGGCCGGGCTGATTCCGTATACGCCACGTGCGTCGTTCTGGTCGGACGGGCTGGCGAAGCAGCGCTATCTGGCACTGCCGAACGGCGCCTCCCTCGGTGTCGACGCGACGGGCGACTTCCAGTTTCCAAACGGTTCCGTGCTCGTCAAGAATTTCAGTCTGGGATCGCGCCTCGTCGAAACGCGACTGTTCATGCGCCACACGGACGGCGAATGGGCCGGTTATACCTACGAGTGGAATGCGCAGGGCACCGATGCGACGCGCGTCGTGGGCGGCAAGACCGTGCAGATTGGTGCGCAGTCCTACCAGTTCCCCAGTGAGGCGCAGTGCCTGACGTGTCACACCGCGGCCGCGGGGCGCAGTCTGGGTCTTGAACTGGCCCAGCTGAATCACGATACGATGTATGCAGCCACCGGCCGCACCGCTAATCAACTGGTGACGCTCAACACGATAGGCCTGATCGCGCCGGCGCTCTCCGCGACGCAGCTCGCGACGCCCGCGCTGCCAGATCCGTATGGAATATCTGGCGGGGTCAGCGAGCGTGCCCGTGCTTATTTGCACAGCAACTGCTCGAACTGTCACCGCCCGGGCGCTGGCACACCCAGCAACCTTGATCTGCGCTATTCGACCCCGCTGGCCGCGACCAATGCCTGCGACGCGCCGCCGCAGGCCGGCGATCTGGGACTCACCAACGCGCGGATCATCGCTCCCGGCGCTGCGGCGCGCTCGGTGCTCGTGGCAAGAGTCAATCGACGCGATGCGCAGGCGATGCCACCGTTATCGAGCACGGTCGTCGATGCGGCAGGCGTGACCTTGCTAACAAGCTGGATAGATAGCCTGAGCAACTGTAATTAGTTTACTAGCGGCGTGATGCTCATCGAGCCGCCGCGCTAGCCGCCGCTCGAGCGAGACGTGGTTGAGATCGCATCAGCGCCCGCCGTACGCTTTTCATCGAATCGCACTATAGGCTTGCCGCTCGTAACAACCACATCGCCCTCGACGATCGCGCCGTTCGCGATGGCGAGCGACGGTGTTGTTACCGGGCCAACAACGACCGCGCTGGCGCCGAGCTCCAGTTTCTCGTCCACTGTCAGAACGCCGGTGACGGTCCCGGCGATGACGGCGCTGCGCGCGGTGAGTTCGCCAGTCCAGACTGCGGTTGTCGTCAGGCTGAGCGCACCGCCAACGCGGCCATTGCCCGTGACCTGGCCCGATACCACCAGTGGCCCGTGGCATACCACGTCGCCGTGGATCGTCGTGCCGTCGCCGATATAGGTCGGCGAGGATCCAATGCGATCCAGCAGGCGGCGTTTAGGCTCTTCACTCATGATTCGTCTACAATACTGCGGGGTCGATGAAGGGGACAGTATGAAAACCGGATCCTTGCGCATCGTTGTGACGTCGTTCGCACTCGGGATGCTGCTGCTAGCAGGTTGTAGTCGCGAGCAGGGCGATTGGCGCTCCGCGCAAGCCGCCGACACCGTCGAGAGTTACGAGCGTTTTATCACGCAGCACGCCGATAGTTCGCTCGCCTCGCAGGCGCGTGAACGCATCAAGCAGCTGGTGGAAGAAGCTGCCTGGCAGAAGGCCGCCACCACGGACACAATCGACTCCTATCAACAATTTCTCGCAGATCATCCCAACGGCAAGTGGAGTCAGGAAGCGCGTATTCGAGTCGACAACTTTGCGGTCGGCGGTGCTGGAGCGCCAGCCGCTCCGGCGCCGGTTGTTCCGGCCGCCGAGCCTGCCAAGAAAGGTGACCTCGTCGCTGGAGCCGCATTCGCTCAAGGTGAGTACGGCGTGCAGCTCGGCGCATTCACCTCGTCCGATCGGGCCAACGTGGAGTGGCAACGCCTGGCCAAACGCTATCCCGGACCGCTCGAGGGCCTGTCACCGCGCGTTGCGGCGGTCGAAAGCGGCAACAAAGCCCTCTATCGGCTGCAGGCCAGCGTGATCGATGAGGCTCAGGCGCGAGCGATCTGCAACGCGCTCAAGATCGACAAACAACCCTGCGTGGTCGTATTGCCCAAGAAATAGCGATTCGTGAACGGGCGCGAGCGATGATCGCGCCAGTCATCTAACTTAATTCCGAGGCGCTTGGGCCTCCCCTTTTTCAGATCGCGTCACT
>JAGRJB010000435.1 GCA_020442965.1 Pseudomonadales bacterium | reverse complement strand
CCTGCGACGCGTGGCCTCGTGGATGGCGAGTGGTGCGACGTTGTTCGTGCACATCTTCACACACAGTCGCTTTGCATATCCGTTTGAGGTGCGCGACGAAACCGACTGGATGGCGCGCTTTTTCTTCACTGGCGGCCTGATGCCCAGCGACGATCTGCTCCATTATTTTCAGCGTGATGTCACGCTCGTCGATCACTGGCAGATCCCAGGCTGGCACTATCAGCTCACGAGCGAAGCGTGGCTTGGCAATCAGGACCGGAACCGGGCAACGCTGATGCCGATCCTGGCCGCGACCTACGGAGCGGCCGAGGCCGCGAAATGGTGGGTCTACTGGCGCGTATTCTTCATGTCTTGCGCGGAGTTGTTCGGCTACAACCAAGGTCGGGAATGGCTCGTGTCCCACTATCTGTTCGAAAAGCGGTAGCATCGACCAGTTATGCGTCGCGTCATCAGCGCTCTGATTCTTGGACTAATCGTCACGCTGCGCGCGCCTGGCGTCGGCGCCGTCACGGATGATGAGCGCATATCGGTGTATCGCGAGTTCCGCAGCTTGTTCGACGCGGGTAACTTCAGCGCTGCGCTGCCCGTCGCCGAGAGCCTCGTCAAGCTCACGGAAGAACAGCTGGGTGACAGCGATCGCGCCTTGATCAACCCGATTACGAACGTCGGCACCACGCAATTGAAGCTCGGTGATTACGCGGCCGCGGAGGCCAGCTATCTGCGAGCCGTCCAGCTGCTGGAGCGCTCCGCCAGCGCGACGGATCGGCTGTTCATCGCGCCGCTGGCAGGTCTAGGTGCTACCTACATCGCGGCTAAGCGCCCCGCCAACGCGGTCACACCGCTGCGGCGCGCCGTCGATCTGTCGCGCAACCTCGATGGCCTGTACAACGCGGGGCAACTGCCGATTCTGCGCCAGTTGATCGATGCCTATGTGGCAAACGGCAATCTGCCCGATGCCGAGAAAGAACAGAACTACGCCTACAAGCTCGCTGAATCGGCCTACGGTCGCGACGATCCGCGCATGCTCGAGGCGATCGATCGCTTGGCTCATTGGTACGAATACGTCGGCCGGTACGGCACGGCGCGTACCTTGTACGAGCAGGCGCTGGCGCTCGTGGACAGAATCGGTCCACGGACAGATCCGCGCAAGGTCACGCCCTTGCGCGGCATCGCCCGCACTTACCGATTTGAATTTCTGTACGGAGCCGAGAAAGAAGAAGAAACCCTCGACGCCTTCGGTCGACCGGTGGTCGATTTCAGCAATCTGCAAACGGGACGCCAACAACGCCGCGCGGAACAAGCGCTGCAGTTCGCGCTCGAGATCATTACCGCAAATTCACCGGTCGATCAGCGTTTGCGTGGCGAGACGCTGGTCGATCTCGCGGATTGGAATCTTGTTAGCGGCGAAACCGCCGCGGCCAGACAGCGCTACGCGCAGGCCTGGGATGCGCTCGCACTGGCGGGCGATACCACGCTGTTACAGCACCCCAGGCAGCTCGCCTACCGTGCGTCACCGTTCTCTGCGGGCCGCTCGCGGCTCGATCCGGCCGAAGCCACCAGTTACCCGCTGGAACTGCGCTTCACAGTCACAAGCGGCGGTCGCGTTCGCGACGTCGTCGCCCAGCCGAATAACCTGAGTGAGGGTGTCGTTCGCAGCGTTGCGACCGCACTGACGAGAGCACGCTACGCGCCGCGCATCGAGAACGGCTCGACGGTCGATACCGAGAATGTGTCGTTCACCGAGCAGGTACTGGTACGCAACCCGCCGCCCGACGCGCCGGCTAACGCTGACTGACTTCCATGTAGATCCCATTGGGATCGAACATCGAGATCGACCGCAGCTTCACGGTTTTGCCGTCGTGGCCAGGAACGGTCCAGTCGATCGGTGCAGTGACAATGGTCGCCCCGGCCTGCTTCGCGCGCTGATGTATGCCCTCGATGTCATCCGTATTCATCACGAGTATGGGCTCGCCCATCCGTACCATCGTGCGCTTTTGCAGCACACCGACATCGAACGGCGGCTCGATATAGCTCATCAAACCAAGCTTGCCCAGATTGGGGTCGGCGGATTCCAGCATTATGAGTCGGACCGTGGCGCCATCCGGTGCGCCCGAGGGCGGAAAGCGAAGATCCGCGTCAACAAGATTGTCGTACCACACCTTCCAGCCGAAGACTGTCTTGTAGAAGTCGGCGGCCTTCTCGGCATCGGGCACCACGAACGTGGTGCGTCTCAGTAACGTTGCGCTCACGATAAGTCTCTCGCTGGTTAGTTGATTGGAACTGCTTCAATGACATCCATGGCGCGGGTGGTCGCCGCGAGCGTTGCAGCCGTCGCCTCAGGCGTCAGCTCGCGGCCCTCACTCAGAACCTTGGCAACGGCCACGTCCGGGAACTGCACCAAAAATTTGGCTGCTGCGTCGCGCATGGCCGCGAAACTCGCAGCCGCCAGAGGCCGCTCACCACTCATCCCGCCCGTTGGCGCGCTACCGTAGCCCGACAGGGTGAACGAGTCGACGGGCTCGCCCGACGGCGCATACACGTTCAGTCGATAGCCGATCGTCACGGCATAGTAGTTGCTACCGGTATCGCGAGCCGTAGCGAAAGAGTACTGCTCGATGCGCGGCTCGAAAATCGCGGCCAAACCGGCGGCCGACTTGGCCTCTTCCAGCGTGTCGAACATTTCAACCTCGCGGAAGCTTGCACTGAATAGTTGCTGCGCATACTTCGCGTGCGCCCCGCCAAGCTCGGCGGTCCAGTTCACGCCCGCGCGCGTTTCATCGTGCTTGAATTCGCGCATCTCCGTCGTAATGACGATGCCAACCTTGGCATCAATTTTGCGGACCAGCGCCTCTGGCAGTGAGCCCGCCGGCTTGACGTTGACACCACCGCAAGCCACCAGCATTGCCGTGAACGCCAGCACCAGCAGCGCCCGAGTGCTACTCGATGCAGCGGCGAACACCAAAAACCTCGATGACAGCCTTGCACTGCTTTTCACGCGTGAGCCCGACAAACGTGCCTTCGTTTTGATCGCACATGGACCGCATTAAGGCGGAAAACCGCGCGCTTGTAAACGCCGGCGCCCCAGGCGGCATCGGAAAGCCGATGCCGTGAATGCGCACGCGCCGGCGGCCCTTCGAATCAGTCTTGTTGATCAGGCTCACCGCATCGAGCGCCTGCTGAATCGACTCACCGGTAAAATCATCGCCCAACACGTAGACACTGACCCGCTTGTCGGCGGCCCACCAACCCCGCACCGCTGCTTCGATTCCCTCGACGGGACTTGAATTGCTGTACGCCCGCCAGTTCTGCATGCGCTCGATGATTTGCTTGCGTTGCGCCGCCGAATCCGTCAGCCACTTGCCATAACTGCCCGCGAACATCGGGCGGCCTTCGTCATCCAGCACCTGAATGCCGCGCACGCGCGGATAGATATCGAGAATCT
>JAGRJB010000434.1 GCA_020442965.1 Pseudomonadales bacterium | reverse complement strand
GCGCCAATTCTTGGGCCGACGCTTGGTGCGGCTCTTACCGAGCATTTCTCCTGGCGCGCCGTATTCTATGTCAACGTGCCGATCGCCGCTTTTGCGCTCATGATGATTTCCGGTGAATTGCCGCGCGACGAACCGCAAAAGGTCGTGATCGACTGGACCGGCCTCGTTCTCATGGTGCTGGCAATCGGTGGTTTGCAGTTCGTGCTCGATCAGGGCGAGACCCGTGACTGGTTCGACTCACGGGTCATACAGATCTTCGCGCTGGTTGCTGCGTTGTCCGCCGTGCTTTTCGTCGTGCGCGGCTGGCGCTTGGACACTAACATCATCGATTTCAGATTGCTGCGCGATCGCAGTTTCGCCAGCGCAAATCTTGCCATGCTCGGATTCGGCTTGGCTCTGTACGGCACGATTGCGATGCTGCCGTTGTTCGTGCAAGGTCTGCTTCACTACCCGGTGCTTGACGCTGGCTACCTGTTCGTTCCGCGTGGTCTCGGTGCGGCGTTTTCGATGCTGCTGACCGGCTCGGTGCTGATGAAGCGCTTCGATCCGCGCCTGCTCGTTGCCACCGGTCTGCTTTGTAACGGCGTCGGCAGTCTTGCACTCAGCTGGCTGAGTCTCGAGGCCAGTTTCTGGCAGCTCGCACTGCCGGGTGTCATCTCCGGTCTCGGCATGGGCTTGTTCTTCGTGCCGATGTCGACGGTCGCGTTTCAGAATTTCGGTGCTGACCGGCAGGACGAAGCCTCCGGCATTTACAGCGTGATGCGTTCGCTTGGCTCGTCGGTTGGCATCGCTATCGTGGGTTGGCAACTGGTGCGCTCGACCCAGCGCCACTGGCACGATCTCGCCGCGCATGTGACGCTGTTCAACCCAGCCGTCCACGAATTCCTGCGACCGTTCGCAGTCGCACCGTCATCGAGCAAAGCTGCGGCTTTGCTCGCTGCTCAAGTCGCGGCGCAGGCGCAGATGCTGGCGTTTCAGGACGTGTTTCTGCTAACGGGGATCGCGGCAATCGTCATGTTGCCGCTGGTGCTGTTCATGCAAAAGCCGCAGACGGCGGGTGGCCCCATGCTGGCGCGCTGAAGCTCCCGCCCTGAACGAATGCAAGCAGCGGCCGGTCCGGGCGTTCCGCCGCGAACGAGCGGCGGGCGCAGCAGCTGGTCGAACTAGCGATCGTTTGGACGCAACGGTCGCGCGTGCCGGGTCGCCGCGCTATTCTTTGGGCACCGCATCACCTTCTTGGCGCGACCCGATGAATTGAGAACAATGCATGACGATCGATACTTCCGCAGCGACCATGCCCCACGTCCTGGCGCTCGACGACGATGCCGATTTGCGCAACGTACTGGTCGAGGCCCTGCCGCAGTTCGACCTGCGAGTGACCGCGGTCGCCACCGGTGCGGAGATGCTAAAGGTGCTGAACGAGGAGCCGATCGATGTGTTGTTACTCGATCTGCGGTTGCCAGGCGAGGATGGCCTGACGCTCGCCAGGCGCGTACGGGAGGTGTCCGCCTTGCCGATCATCATTTTGTCGGGCCGTACCGACGAAGCCGATCGTGTCATGGCGCTCGAGCTGGCCGCGGATGACTACGTAACCAAGCCGTTCAGCAGCCGTGAGCTGGTCGCACGGATTCGGGCGTTGTTACGACGCTCGCATGTCGACGCGTCACCGGACCCGGATCAAGGACCGCGCGCGTATCGCTTCGCAGGATGGGAGCTCAACCTGAGGTTGCACCGGTTGACCGGCCCCGACAAGCAACGTGTGCCTCTTACTAACAGCGAATTCAATCTGCTCTGTGCACTGCTCGCGGCGCCCCAACGAGTACTGAGCCGCGACCAACTGCTCGAACGTTCGCGATTGCACAGCCTCGAGGTCTACGACCGTGCGATTGATGTCACGATCCTGCGATTAAGACGCAAAATTGAACAGGATCATACCGAGCCGAAATTCATCGTGACCGAACGCGGAGCTGGCTATAGGTTTGCCGCAGCGGTCGATGTGCTGCGCTGACCGGCCCGCGTGTTTAGGTAGCGTACCCATGTCGTTGCACGAGTCGGTTGAAGAAGCGGTACGCTCGAGCGCCGGCCTGGATGACCAGACGCGCAACCAGCGGCAACGGCTTGTCTGGCTGGGCGTCGCATTTGTGATCGTGGTCTTGTTGATCGATACGTTGCGGCTGTGGCGCGAACACGGTTTGGTTCTGCAGCGGGCAGCGCAAACGACGACGAGGATCGCACGTACGTTTGGCGATGAGACCGGACACACCGTCCGCGAGCTCGACTTTGCGTTGTCCGACCTTGCCGCCTGGACAAGAGCTGCGGATGTCGGACGCTCCAGCGACACGGCATTGCGTTCGCAATTGGTGATGCAACTGGCGAGAATTCCAGCGGTTGGAGCCGTGGCTGTGTACGCCAACGACGGGCAGCTTCGCGCAAGCACAGGTGCAAAGAATGCCCTGCCGGAGGATATTTCGGCGCAGCTGGTCTACAGCGAGGCGCGTCGAAAAGCGAACGCCGACGTTTTTCTCGGCACCGTGCATGGTATCGACGGCACGACATCTTTTGTCGTCAGCCGTTCGCTTCCTGGTGACGACGGACAGAGTGCTGGCGTGGCGGTCGTTAGTCTCGCACCATCCTATCTTGCGCGCATCTATCAGGAACTGGGGAATCTGCCAGGGGCGTCGCTACAGGTGTCGCGCGACGACGGCACCCGACTGATTGACTATGCACCGCACGCGATAGGCAGGTTGGCGGGGCAACCGGTCGTGACCGCGCGGAGCGTCATCGATGGCTATCCGTTGCGGATTGCCGTATTCCAGCCGCGCGCCGATGCAATGGCGCCGTGGTGGGAAACGGTTCGCGCAACCGCCGTGTTTACCGTCGCACTGATCGGCACGGCGGTCGGCCTATTGTATTCACTGCTGCGAGCCTTGCGTCGCCTGGCGCAGTCGCAAGCGCAGCAGCAACAAGCGGAAACTCGTCTGCTACGACAGCGTAGCACCGACGCGCTGGGTATGTTGGCGGCGTCGGTTGCACATGACTTCAACAATGTGCTGAGCGGAATCGTTGGCTATGGCGAGCTGATACGAACCGATTTGGAACGCGATACCTTGCGGTCGCGCTATCTCGAGCGTTTGTTGGGAGCGGCAGAACGTGGTCGCCAGCTTGTGCAGCGCGTGCTCACTTTCGACGCAAATCGCAGCTTGAATTATGCGAGCGTCGCCCTCGCGCCGGTGATCGACGAGGTGCTAGCGCAATTGCGGACCATGCTGCCGGCCAACGTGAAGCTTGAGGTGGCGTCGGAGTCACCGAGCGCTTGGGTCTTGGGTGACGATACGGAGATCTTCTTCGTCATTCTAAATCTATGTACGAACGCCATGTACGCCATGCCGAACGGCGGATCAATCGCAGTGCGCGTCGCACCGGTGTCGGTGATAGCCACCCGCGAGCTGGTGGTTGGGCATGTGGAGGCCGGTGACTGGTGGTGCATCTCGATTCGGGATCAGGGAGTGGGTCTCGATCGAACGCAGGTGGCTGCGATCTTTGATCCCCTGCATACGACCCGAGAAAAAGGTCGGGGAACAGGCCTCGGACTAACGATCGTGCGGAATATTGTCCTCAGCATGAACGGGGCGATCGAAGTCGAGACGACGCCAGGCGCTGGCGCTTGCTTTTCAATCTACTGGCCGCAAGCCGCCGTTGGCGCGGCGGCGTCGGGCAGCGTACGGAGCCGTGGCGGCGCTTCGGGCCAGACGATCTTGATCGTCGACGACGAGCCGCATTTGGTAGCGCTGGTAGAGGAGATGGTCGCATCGTTAGGCTATGAGGCAATCGGGTTCGCAGATCCGGAGCGCGCGCTCGCCGTGTTTCGCCAGGACCCACAGCGATTCGATCTGGTGCTGACCGACGAACGCATGCCGAGCATGAGCGGTATGGCAATTGCGCGAGCTGTCCGTGCGCTGCGTGACGACTTGCCCATCATCATGCTGACTGGCTATCGAACCGCCGAACTCGATCGCGACGCTGCTACTTGCGGCGTTGCGAAGATACTGGAAAAGCCTGTGCGCTCGGCACAGCTCGCTGTCGAGTTGGGCAAGTTGTTTTCCCGAGTTGTGCCGCGAGCTGGTTGAGCTACCAGCGAATTGCAGCTGAAATGCTTGCGTCGCGGTTTGCAATGATCCCGCAGCATGGCGATCGCAAGCTTGCTCCTGACCGTTACGGCGATCTTGCCGGACGGAATCGCTTCAGGAGAATGGGCTGTCATGAGAACGGTAAACAAATCGACACTGACAATGGCCGCGGTTCTGGCGGCCTCTGTCTTCGGGCTCGCGCATGCGGTCGGTGCCGCTGCGCAAACCATCGACGACGAATTGCTTCACATGCAAGGCGAGTTCGAGCTTGGTAACGGCGATAAGGAACTCCTCGCGCATCATCGAAAGAAGGAGTCGACGTATCGCATCTGCGTGAAAGACGTACCGGGTGAAGTGCCGCTGAAAGTGCTCCACGACGGTAAAGAGACCACGATCATGGATGGCAAGTGCGCAACTGTCATCGGGCGTCATATCGATATCACCCCGGCCGTGAAGCTGGGCGACGATATGGTTCTGATTGGTCGATTCGATCAGCTTTCGGCGAAATAGCACGCAACAGGGCGGTGGCATCGCCGCCGCCCTGGCGCGCCATACGCCCGCGGCGACTAAAGAATTCTTAATTAGTGTCGATCGCGGTTTCGTGTAGCGTGGAGCTACCTAGTTCAAGCGTCACGGCTCCAGGAAATCACATGAAAGCGTTGGTCAGTGGATTGTGTTTGTGCGCGGCGCTACTCGCCGCGGGCGCCAGCCTCGCCGCCCAGACACCCGCAAGTGCACCTGACGGAAGTTCCGGTGTGTGCAAAGACGGTAGTTACACTTCGGCTGCGAGCAAGAAGGGCGCCTGCCGTGGCCACAAGGGCGTGCAGGAATGGTATGGCGTGACCTCCACCGCCGGTGCCGCTTCTCAACCCGCAGCGGCCGCGCCAACGGTGCCGCCAGTTGCTGCAGCATCCGCGTCGACCTCGACGCCACGGACGCAAGCGGTTCAGCTCGCTGCGGTTGCGCGTACTGCAACAGCCGCGCCTGGCGGCGGCGCTGGCCTGGTTTGGTTGAACGCCGGTACGAAGGTGTATCACTGCAGTACCGACAAGTGGTACGGCAGGACCAAGCAGGGCGAGTATCTGACCGAGGCTGAAGCCAAAGCGAAGGGCGCCCATCCTGACCACGACAAGCCATGCACGTAACG
>JAGRJB010000433.1 GCA_020442965.1 Pseudomonadales bacterium | reverse complement strand
CGTCACGATGGCATGCGCGGGCGATCGGCCGCCGGCCTCCAAGGACCTGCGGCCAATGCAGCGCCTGCCCGAGACCCCGCCGGCTGAACCAGCAGCGCCGGGCGAGGCGATTGCGACTGAGCGCGTACCAAAATCACTGCGCGCAGCCGTCCTGCAGCATGCTCGGACGGGCCTGGCGGACAAACGCGGATCGCTGGTCATCAAGTCGGCGCGTCGGGTCACCTGGAACGATGGTTCGATGGGCTGTCCGCAGCCGGGCATGTTCTATACCCAGGCGTTGGTACCCGGCTACCTACTCGTCGTGAGCGATGGCGACCGAGAGATCGCTTACCACACCGACCTCAAGCGCAACTATTTGCGATGCGATCAACCGCTCTCGCCGCGAGCCATGCGTGAACAGGCAAAGCCACCTGCTGCGCCGCCGCAACCGAGCGACCCCGTGACACACCCCAAAACGCCTGATACTTAGGGAACCAGTTCACACTTCGCCAGGGGTCGCTGAGAGTTCTCTCACGATCCCCAAGGGCGAGCAAACCACCGCAGTACATGGAACATAAGATAGTGCCCGAGAGAGGGTATCTATCTGATGGAACAACGTTCGGCGGCAACTGATTGCCGGATTCCGGCTATCGCGCGTCTGCGCGACAGATTGGCCGGACCGGCCAATTCGTCTGCGAGTGCCTGGTACCAGAATCCAGGCGACGCAGTGTCATTTGATCGTGTCCGCGAAATTCTCGATCAATCGCAGGATTTCGATGCGATCGTTATCGACACTAACAATCCGGACCAGGCGGTGGAGTGGTTGCGGGAGTTGCGCGCACACTCGCAGTTTGGCCATCGCTTGCTGTTTCTCACGCAGGACTTGGGGACCGAAGTGGCGGCGCTGGCAGACGGCGTGGCACCACCACCGACTCGAATGCGTACCGATGTCGAGGTGTGGCGGTCGCGTTGCGCATCGCTGATGCACGACGGTTACCTCGACGAAGAGGAGCGACTGCTGGCGTTTCTGTATCTACGTCCGGATTTTCAAGTGCATCCGGTGGTCGACACGCGCGATCAGGGTTACTACCGCTATCCATTGCTCGATGCCTTCTCACCCTCGGGGCACGACGGCTTGGCCTGGTCGGATGGCCTGCGACGCGCGCGCTTGCTCGAGCCCGTGAAGCTCGTTGATCGTCTGCGCCAGTGTTCGAGTTGCACGAGTTCGCACCTCAACTACGTCGACATCTGTACTGAGTGCAAGAGTATCGACATCGGCGAGAACATCTTCCTGCATTGCTATACCTGCGGCAACGTCGCGCCGCAAGAACAGTTCGTTGGTCGTGCAGGACTCTGCTGCGCGCGCTGCGACGCGAAGCTCAAGCACATCGGCGTCGACTACGATCGTGCGCTGGAGAGCTTCAGCTGCAACGAGTGCTCGGCCCGATTTATCGAGCCAACTGTCGAAGCGCATTGTCTGCATTGCCGCGCCAGCTCACCGACGACCGAGTTGCCGGAACGCCGCGTTCATGCGTTTCGACTGACGGATGAAGGCCGGCTCGCCGCTCGCAGCGGTTCGCGGCGGCAATCGCCAGCGACCCACGATACGCAACTCAACCTGAACTCAGCCTACTTTGAACAGACGCTCACGTGGCTGCTGCAGCTGCGTCAACGTCACAACGAGGTACAGTTCGGCGTGTTGGCCGTGCGGGTGACGAATGCCGCTGCGCTGATCAAGTCACTGTCGCACGTGCGAGCGCAGCAGCTGATTGATTCTTTCGGCCGCCGCCTGCATGAAGTGATTCGTGCGACGGATCTCGTGATGCGCGCCACCGAGGGCGAGTGGTTCATTCTCTCGCCGCAAACTGATCGCGATGGGCTCACCGCGCTGCGTCGGCTGCTCGAGTCGTTGACGGTGGCGACCGAGCAAGCAGACGGTCAGCGACTCGAAATTGGCTGCGCCGATGTCGCGGCCGAAGAGCTCAAGGACCTCGCGATTGGTGCGCGTGTGCTGCTCGCCGAGTTGCAGGGGCGCACGGTGTGATGGAGATCCTCGACAGCGCGTGGTTCACGTTGCAAGGGCTGGTGGCGGACGTCTTCAGCGCCGACTGGGCCGGCATCGTGCTCAAGTTCTTTCCATTCGTGGTGCTGTTTGAGCTGCCCGTGCAGGCAATCGTCATGCTTGGCGCCTGGCGCTATCACATGACGCATGATCGGGAAGCGGTGCATACGCCTTATGCACCGACCGTGTCCTGCATCATTCTGTGCTATGCAGAAGGCAAAGATGTCATCCAGACGGTGCGCTCACTGACCGAGCAGCTCTACACCGGTCACATTGAATTGCTGGCAATCCTGGATGGCTCGCAGCAGAACGTCGAGACCTACGAAGTCTTGAAGAGCCTGTTGCCCTACGTGAACGCTCGCAGCAATCGCAAACTGATCGTCGCGCCCAAGACGCAACGCGGTGGCCGAGTCTCAAGTCTGAATCAGGGTCTTGCGATCGCTAGCGGCGAGATCGTGCTGGCTCTCGATGGCGATACTTCCTTCGACAATGACATGGTGCGAGCGGTGGCCGTGCGCTTTGCTGATCCGAACGTCGCAGCGGTCTCGGGAAATCTGCGCGTGCGGAATGCGAAGAAGTCGCTGACGACACGGTTGCAAGCGCTCGAGTACATGCTCTCTATCCACCTGAGCCGGACTGGTCTCGCGCAGTTCAATGTCATCAACAACGTGTCGGGTGCCTTCGGCTGCTTTCGACGCGCGATGCTCC
The DNA here is from genome assembly GCA_020442965.1 of Pseudomonadales bacterium. GTDB lineage: Bacteria > Pseudomonadota > Gammaproteobacteria > Steroidobacterales > Steroidobacteraceae > CADEED01. Next base: position 3,426 of record JAGRJB010000433.1, on the reverse strand, counting down.
AGAAGCTCGGCGGATGGGATAGCGGTACCGCCGAGGATCTGGATCTCACGCTCAGGATCAAGAAATACTTCGCTCGCCATCCCAGTCTGCGCATCGAATTCGCGCCCGATGCCGTCGGCCACACCGATGCGCCCGACACGCTCTGGGGCTTTCTGATGCAGCGACTGCGTTGGGACGGCGACCTGTACTACCTGTATGTACGCAAGCATTGGCAGGGATTCAGGCCTGACCTGATGGGATGGCCCAACTTCATCGCATTGGTCTGGTCGGGACTCTGCCTGCAGCTGTTTCTGCCATTCATGGTCATCGTGTACATGACCTACATGCTGTTCGCGTATCCATTCGGCTATGTCTTGGGCGTGATGGGCTTCGTGTATCTGTTCTACCTGCTGCTAACGGCGGTGATGTACATCGAGTACTGGTGGCTGCTCTCGGAGCGCCGCCGATTCGATCTGACCTTCGCTTGGGTGATCTTGTTCTTTCCCGGCTTTACGTTTGTGACGCGCGTCTGGTGCGCGGTTGCCACCCTCACCGAGATCTTCATGAAACAGCATCTCGATTCCTCGATGGCACCTTGGTGGGTGCTGAAGAAGACCAAGTTCTAGTATGAAGACGTTCAATGCAGTACTGCTTGTATTGTTAGTATACGCGCCGGCTCGGGTCGACGCGGCTCTACCGCCGCTAGCCGAGCTGGAGCAACGCGCCCACGCGTCGCTCGCGATGCGCACGCTCGACGCGGCGCTCGAGGCTGAGATACGGCGCGCGCGGCTCAATCAAGTCGGCACAGGAGCGCGGCTCTACGGCACGACCGGCTATGCTGACAGTGACGAGATCGTCGATGAGAGCCGCAACCGCAGTTTTGGTCGGCTGAGCTCCGAGGTTGGATTGCGGCTACCGGTGCTCGGCAGCCGAGCCGCGATCAAGGACACGCGACTGCGCGCTGAGCTCGATCTCGAGCAACGCGCGGTAGCAACCGAGCTCGCCAAGCGCGATCTCATCCAGCGCCTGCGGCGCGCCTATGCCGATCACTGGGCTGCGCAGCGGCTACTCGCCCTGAGTGAGCGCTATCGTGAGGACGAGCCGCAGATTACCGCGATGCTGCAGCTCAGGACTCGCGCAGGCTTGTTGCTCGATTCCGATCGGCTCGATTTTCTGGCGAGCTTCGAACTCGCACGCCGCGATGCGGTGCGGGCGGAGCTCACGTCGCGCCAGGCACTCGATCTGATCGGTACGCTGGTCGATGGCGATCTTGGCATTCTGTCGGGCAGTGGCGCGGCTGCCACCCGTCCTGCCATCGAGCCGCGCTGCCTGCAGGCGGCGAGCGATCCAAACTGGCTGAACACCGATCCGGAACTCACTTTTCTCGAAGATCGCATTGGCGCCCTGGGCGGTATCAGCTCGCGCGGTCGCTGGCGCGGCATCAATTCGGAGCTGCGTGTTGGCTACCAACTCGCGCACGAAACGACGACGGCGCGTAGCGGCAGCGCGGCGATCGTCGCCTGGACGTTCGATGTGCCGCTCGACTACTACTCGGGGCGGCACTTGTACTCGGCCGCCGCGAGCGCCGACGTCGCGCACGCAACGCTCGAGCGCGACCTGCGTCGCGTCGAGCTCGCCAACCAGCTGCAGGAACTGATCGCACGCGAACGCGAGCTCACGCAGTCGCTGCAGTTTGCCCGCGTCCGTTTGAGCGCGACCGACGAATCGATGCGGGAGCGTACATTGCGTGCACGGCGCATTGCAGGCGACGTGCAAGAGCAACTCCAGTCGAGTCGGCTCGCGCACTACGAAGCTGCCAAGAGCGTGATCGACGCGGAGCGCATGCAGATCTACTGGTATGCCGACTGGGCGCGCTTCGAGGGCGCGGAGTGCGCTGGTGCGCGAGCGGCGCCGCCGACCGCGGTACCGGAATCGCCGCATGCCGCTGCCGTGCTAACGACAGTATCGAATATGCTGCCGCCCACGGCGCCGTCGTCGCCCGGGTCGCGTAGCCTGTATCTGTGGACCAGTGAGCCGTGGCTGACGAGCACGCCGCAATCGGTCGCCGAGGGGCTCGAGGCGTTGCGCGCGCAGTCGATCGGCAGCTTGCTGGTCTCGCTCGATGCGGGTCAGATCGCCCGCTACTCCGCTGATCCGTCGGCGCTACGAGCTTTCTCACAAATCGCCGCACGCCAGAATATGCGGCTCGAGTTGTTACTCGGGGAGTCAGAGTGGATACGGCCGCAGTATCGGACGAATCTCACGACGATCGTCCAGCAGTTGCACGACGCGCCGTTCACGGCGATTCATCTCGATCTGGAACCCGACATGCTCGCCAAGGATTCGGTGCAGGCGGCTGCGTTGTTGCCAGATCTGCTCAGCACGCTGCGCGCTGTGCGCGCGGTGACGAGCTTGCCCATCGGGCTCAGCATGCATCCGCGTTACGCCGACACCTTGGTCGAGGGTAAGCCGTTTGCCAGGCAACTGGCGCAGCTCAACATCGAAGCGACGCTGATGGTCTACGTCGCCAACCATGCACGTGTGTTGGAGATTACGCGACCGCTACTGGCGCGCTATCCCGAGCTGAAAACTCGCGTGGCGGTGAGCCTCGAGCACTCGCTGCCGCGCGAAGCAAGCCTGTACCACCTGCCGCCCGAAGAGCAGGCACGCAGGATGGCATTGATCGAGCATGGATTGCAGTCGCCCAACTTCGTCGGGCTAACACTTCAGCCTACCAATCCGTGGCTCGCATCGACCTTGTTGTTGGCTGCGGCGAACCGCTGAGCGCCACGGCGTGAAGATCAATTTTCATCGTGACGCAAGGCGTAGCCGCGAGGAAGTTGGCGGTATGAAGGTGCCGTACGCGGCCGCCAAACGCGCGACGCCCAAGCTGCGCTGGTATTTGATCCTCGCTGGCGTGTCCGCGCCGTTGATCATTCTATTGACGGGGTTGGTAGGGCGATCGGCGAGCATCACGGCGGATGGCAATATCGAACTGCAGCGCTACGAGTTGCGCGCGGCAGGCTCCGGCTACGTCAAACAGGTGAACGTCACTCTGCAGAGCAATGTTCGCGAGCGCGTGGTCGTGATCCGGTTACAGGACCCAGAGCTCGAGGCGACGCGGGTCAGGCTGCAAAGCGAGCTGGATTTTCTCGAGCGCGGCGACGGTGCGCGTGCTGCGACGCTGCGGCAGGAGCGCGATCGACGCGCCGAACTGACACTGTTGCAACAGGCGGCCCAGCACCAGCGCAGCCGCCGCGCGACAATCCGGGAGCTGTTTCGCGCGGGTGCGGCGACTGCGGCCGAGGTTAACGAGGTGACCGCCGCGGCTCAACAGGCGGAGGCTGCCGTGTTGCGTCTGCAAGAAGACTCGCGACCGAATCCGCCGCGTCGCGATAGCCTCGACGGTGAGCGGCGCCGCATCCTGGCTGACATGGCGGCGCTCAA
>JAGRJB010000432.1 GCA_020442965.1 Pseudomonadales bacterium | reverse complement strand
CGCTCGGATTCGTTGTCAAGTGCGGAGGTCGCCTCATCGAGGATCAGAATCGGCGCATTCTTCAGCAACGCGCGCGCTATCGCGATGCGTTGGCGTTGCCCACCTGACAACAACGCCCCGCGATCGCCAACCGCCGTGTCGAGACCCTGGGGCAACTCCGTCGCAAACTCGAGCACCCAGGCCGCGAGCGCCGCGGATTCGACTGCCGCCGGGCTCGCATTCGTAGTACCGAACGCAATGTTGTTCCGGATCGTGTCGTTGAACAACACGACATCCTGACTGACGAGACTGATCTGCTCGCGCAAATCATGGAGCGAATAGTCCCGGATATCGGCGCCATCGAGCAACACTGCACCGCTCGTCGGCTCATAGAATCGCGGCACCAGTCCAACCAAGGTCGACTTGCCGCTGCCGGATTTTCCGACGAATGCGACCGTACGGCCGGCTGGTACTTTGAGCGAAACGTCGTGCAGCACGGCACCCTTTTCCGCGCTATAGACGAAACTGACGTCACGAAACTCAACGTCGCCGCGCGCGCGATTCAGACTGCGGCCAACGCGTAATTGTTCGGTCGGCTCATCGAGCACTTCGAAAACGCTCGCACCCGCCGCGATGCCCTGTTGTAGCGCGACCGACACACCGACCAGACGTCGCAAAGGCGCCGTAATCATGAGCAACGCGGTGATAAACGCCATGAAGTCGCCGACCAGCATTTCCTTGGTCTCGACTTGATTGAGGGCCACCCACAAAACCGCCGCGAGGCCGATCGCCGCGATCAATTGCACCACGGGGTTACTCGTAGCCTTGGCAGCGATCAGACGCATATTGCTGTGCCGGTTGTGCTCGTTGACCGCCTCGAACGCGCGGTTCTCCTGTGCCTGCGCATTGAATACCTTGATGACGCGATGGCCATCGAGCGCTTCGCGCGTGACCCTCGTGACGTCACCCATCGAATTTTGAATGCGCGCGCTATAGCGGCGAAATGATCGATTGATCTTCTGAATGAGCCAGCTGATGAGTGGCGCAAGTGTCAGGGCGACCGCAGTCAGCCTCCAGTTGAGCCAGAAGAGCATGCCGATCAGTGCGATGATCGTGAGCGTATCGCGGATCAGCACAGTGATGGAGTTGGTAGTCGCTTCGGCGACCTGCTCAATGTTGTACGTAAGCCGTGAGAGCATTGCCGCGGTGGAGGCTCGGTCGTAGTAGCTCGCCGGCAGTTGCAAGAAATGCGCGAACAGTTCACCGCGCAGCGCTTTGATAATCTGACGACCGACATAGCCCGGGAAATAGTTGGAGACGTAGTCGCCGATGCCACGCAGCAGAAACAGCACGACGATGCCCAGGGGCACAGCCCACAACACCCGTGGATCCTTGATGACGAACGCGCTGTTGAGGAAGTAGCGCACGAACCAGGCGAGAGCGGCATCGGTGGCAGCGAACAGGCACATGCCAAGCACGCCGATCGAAAACATGCCGAGATGCGGCCGAGCGTAGGCGAGCAAGCGCCGGTAGACGCTGGCTGGACTCGCGATCTCCCGATCGATCACGGCTTACTGGCTGACGCGTCGGGGATCGTCGCGATATTGACGCGAGTGAAGCCCGCACGCCCGATCACGTCCATGGCAGTGACCACGGCCTGGTGTGTGGAGCGCGCGTCGGCACGCACCGTAACGGCCTGCTGTCGATCCGCGCCCGCGACTTGAATGATGGCGGCACGGAGCGTGTCCGGACTGGCGTTGATCAATTCGCGTTCATTGACTCGATAGCCTCCTGTCTGAGTCACGGTGACCACGACCGGGTCTTTCGCCTGTTTGCCCGTTGGCACCAGACTCGCCTCGGGCAGCTGTACCTTGATTCGCCCCTCATCGATGAAAGTGGAAGACAGCATGAAGAAGACCACCAATAGCAACACGACGTCGATCAACGACGTGAGGTTGATCTCAGGCTCCTCGCTACGCCGCGGTTTGAGATTCATGCCACTTGCGCGCCGGCCTTCAAGTCAGTCGCTATGCGCTCGCCCGGCAGGCGTGTTGCCGCGGCGTCGAGCTCATCGACCAGCCGCAACGCATCCTTTTCCATCTCGATCACGATCCGATCGA
>JAGRJB010000431.1 GCA_020442965.1 Pseudomonadales bacterium | reverse complement strand
GCCATGGCCGACAGCGCGGCGGTTCGGCCGATCATTGAGGCACAGGCACAAGCCTTGGCCGAGGTCCTTCGACCGGATTTGACCCGCATCGATATTCTCAACCCCACGGCACAATCATTCGCCGACTTCGAGCGCATGAATAACGGCGTTCGCGAGATTCCCAACGGTGGCGCGACGGGAGCGATTGGAGCGACAGCAAATCAAACGTTGCTGGAGGCGAATACTCTCAGTGTTCGCGTCACCTACTGCGCACGACTGACTATGCCACTCGTAGATCGATTCATACCGGCGCTACTGGCGCCGTGGACTAGCGATGCCCGGGTCCTGGCCTGCTACGCGGCGCGGCGCGTCCCAATCGTCGCACGCGCCATCGTACCCATGCACTCGACGCCACGACGCGCGGCGATGCAGCTATGACGCGACTGGGAGCTACTGTGGGACCTACTGATCGAGCCGCAACAAATCTTCGGGCGTGTCGATATCGACCGCCGCATCGGGCATCGGCAGCCGCACGAGGTCCGCTCCAAAGCGATGCAGAAGTGCGCGCGCGCCCTGATCGCCGCGCAGTTCGCCGAGCTCACGAAAGCACTGGCGCGGGAAGACGGCAGGGACACCGACCGTGCCGTCATAGAGAGCAGCCACGACCGACGTCGGATTGCGTCGTGCGGTGCTGATGAGCCGGCGCAAGTCCTCACTGGTGACGAGCGGCTGATCAGCCAGCATGATCAGTACGGCGTCGGCCGTACCTGGAAGCTGCGTGACACCTGCACGAATGGAACTCGCAAGGCCCTCCGGCCACTGGCGGTTGATAGCGATCGAAGCCGGCGAGTGGCGCAGCAGCGGCGCGAGCTCTGCAGCGTTGGCACCAAGCACGACGGTTACCGCATGCCCAGCCGCTTCGACAGCGCGTGTGACCGCCGCGTGCAAAAGCGGTCGCCCATTGAACCTTACTAATTGCTTGGGTGAGCCAAAGCGTGACGAGCCACCCGCCGCCAGCACGAGAACATGTAGCTCGTGCGGCGCGTCAGGCACGATTATCCAGCGGCTTGCTGAGCCACTTGCGGTTGCGCCGCGGGTTTCACGAGTGGTACCGGATCCAGCACCCAAGCCTTGGTTTCATGGCGAATGGGCGAGGGAATGGCGTACATGGTGTCGCGCCGCTCGCGACTCGCCTTGAGCGCCTCGACGTCGATCTTCCAGCCGCGACTCTCCCACTCCTTCAGTTTCTCGCGATACTGAACGATGCACTTGTCGTGTGGCATCAGCAGTTCCTTGGCGGTGGAGGGCGGTGTCAGCGTCGGCTGCAGCTTGTTCATCACTTTGATGTCTTGCGACGCCACGAACATATTGCGCTCGTTGATCTTCTTGTCGAGCCAGTTGTTGAACATCGTGAACATGCCGCTCTTGGCAAACAGCACATTGCGATAGTTAACAAGGAAAATCCGCGTGTTGTCCTGATCGATCGGCGCCTCGAACATGTACTGATGCATGGCCTTGGTCGCCGAAAAATGGATGAATGTCCAAATGTGGTTAGGACCATAGGTGCCTGAACCCGCCTGCATCTTGCCGCCTTCCTTGCGAGCGAACCGCATGATTGGATTCTTCAGCGGCGGAGCGTCGAACGTCGCCAGGAAGCCGTAACCCCACGGGTTGTTCAAATGAGGCTCGAGCTGATCCATGCGGTATTCCCTCTCACGCTCGCCTTGGTAGCCGTGGGTCGTGTGTACATACTCATTGTGCGCTGGATCAAGTCCGTTCTCGATCGAGCGCTCGTAATAGTACTTGACGTCGAACGTAACGACTGTTGAGCGCCAGTCAGGATCGCTGGCTTCCTCGATTGGCATGATTGGCGGGCGGTCGGCTTCGGGCAGGTCACCGAGAAACGCAAATACCAGACCGTACCGTTCGACCACCGGATAGCTATCGACGCGCGCTCGCGGCGGGATCTTGGCATTGATCCCGATCGAGGGGATGCGTGTGCACTCGCCGCGATCGTTGAATCGCCAGCCGTGATAGGGACACTGAACCGTGCCGTCATCCTTGCATCGACCGCCAGATAGCGATCCACCGCGGTGGACGCAGGTGTCGGAGAGTACGACCGCTTTACCGGACGGATCTCGATAGGCGACGAAGTCGTGCATCAAAATTCGTGCACGTTGCGGCGAATTGGTCAGGTCGACAGACTTGACCACAGGGTACCAGAAATTGATGTACATGGCGATTTTCCGTAAGTGCGCATCACGCTGACGTGCAGCAGTGGCTCAACGCTACGGACATTGCACCGCGTCGCCAGCGGTTGACAAGGGCCTGACCGCTGGTTGGACCGGCGACCGCATCAAAAGTGTTGACCTAGGGCAACTTGCTAGGCTCAGGTTGTATAGTACACGGACCTACACGTTGCGTATACGCAACATGAATGAAGCCGGCGAACGACCGGGCGATGACGGTTAGAGCGAATTCAGGGGGGCGAGATGCTGAAGAAGGGAACTCTTTGGGTGGGTTTGGGGATGCTCACGGCGCCACTGGCCTGGTCCACCACCGCAACTGCCCAAAGCGTCGCGCGGCCCGACCAGGGT
>JAGRJB010000430.1 GCA_020442965.1 Pseudomonadales bacterium | reverse complement strand
GCCGTTCCGGTGTAACAGTTGTCACTGGCTCACCAGCGCGTCAGCAAGCTGGCCATCTCGAGCGCCGCGTGCATCGACTCACCACCCTTGTTCATCCGGGTGACGCTTGCGCGTTCTTGCGCTTGCTCGAATGTCTCGGTCGTTAGTACGCCGAAAATCACGGGCACGCCCGTGTCGAGCGCGACCTGCATCAACCCACGTGCGCACTCGCCGGCCACGAAATCGAAATGTGGCGTATCACCACGCACCACACAGCCGAGCGCCACAATCGCTGTGAATTGGCCCGCGAACGCCAGCCGCCGCGCCGCTACCGGCAACTCGAATGCACCGGGCACCCGCACGACCTCGACATCAGCCGACTTGCCGCCTGCCTTGCGATGAGCGCTCAATGCGCCAGTGATCAGCTGCGAGACGATCTCGTCATTGAAGCGCGCCGCGACGATTGCGACGCGCTGTGCTGCGGCAGACAGGGTACCTTCGTGGACGATGCTTCCGGACATGACGATGACGCGCGAGGATTGGGGGCGCGCAGTATACCTGCGACACTCCACGGCCAGACGATTTACTCGGAGAGGTAACCGGTGATCTCGAGATCGAAGGCGGAGATACCGTGCATCTGCTTCGGTGCGGACAGCACCTGCATGCGCCGCACACCCAGATCCTTGAGGATTTGCGCGCCGATGCCGTAAGTCCGCAGGACCGGGCCCTCGGCGTCCAGCGTCGAGTCGGCGGCTTCTGGTTGGCCCAGCGACCGCACCGCATCGGCGAGTTCGCGCGGGGACTCCTGTTCGCGCAGGATGATGACGATGCCAATGCCATGGGTCGCCACACGCTGCAGCGCCGCGCGCAACGTCCATGTGCGATGCTCCGATTGCACGCCGATCAGATCACGCAGCGTGTCGGTCAAATGCACCCGTACGAGGGGTGCCTCCGATCCATCCACCACGCCGCGCACCAACGCCAGATGCACGTCGCGATTGACATGATCCTGATACGCAACGAGGCGAAATTCGCCGAACTCGGTAGTTACAATCTGCTCCGCAACGCGCTCGACCGAGCGCTCCGCCTTGAGTCGGTAGCGGATCAAGTCTGCAATGGTCCCGATCTTGAGCCCGTGCTGTCGCGCAAACAATTCCAACTGCGGTCGACGCGCCATCGTGCCGTCGTCATTCATGATCTCGACAATGACGGCGGCAGGATCGAGCCCGGCCAGGCGCGCGAAATCGCAACCCGCTTCGGTATGCCCGGCGCGCGTCAGCACACCGCCGGGCTGCGCCATGATCGGGAAGATATGCCCCGGTTGCCGCAGATCCTCAGGGCGTGCGTCGGGACGAACCGCCGTACGAACCGTATGGGCGCGATCGTGTGCCGAAATCCCCGTTGTTACACCTTCGGCCGCCTCGATCGATAGCGTGAAGTTCGTGTGTCGCTCGCGATTGGTTTCACTCACCATCAACGGCAGGCGCAGTTGTCGGCAACGCTCCGGCGTCAACGTGAGACAAATGAGGCCACGGCCAAAGCGCGCCATGAAATTGATGTCCTCCGGTCGCACGTGCGATGCAGACATGATCAGGTCGCCCTCGTTCTCGCGGTTCTCATCATCCATGATCACGACCATCTTGCCGGCCGCGATGTCCGCGAGTATCTCCTCGATGGAGTTCAGGCCACTGGCCACTGCGGCACTCTTGTTCTGTCCGACGATGTGCATACTAACTCCCTTGTACTCGTGTCAGGTTCGCAAAGCCCAGCAACCGATCGGCGTAGCGGGCCATTTGATCGACCTCGACGTTCACCATATCGCCGGCACGCAACTGCCCGAGGGTCGTAACCTGCTGCGTATGCGGAATGATGTTGACATCGAATTCATGCCCGGTCACTGAGTTCACCGTCAGGCTCACGCCATCGATCGTCACGGAACCCTTCGCCGCGATATAGCGCGCGAGTTCCGGCGGCACCCGAAATCGCACGCGTTGTGAGCGGGCATCTTCGTTCATACTGACAACCTGCCCGACCCCGTCGACGTGTCCCGAAACGAAGTGTCCGCCAAGCGGATCGCCGACTCGCAGGGCGAGCTCGAGATTCACCGCAGCATCGGTCGTTAGTTGCTGCAGGCAGGTCACCCTAAGCGTCTCGCGCGATACATCTGCTACAAAGTGCTTTGGGCCACAGGCGATCACCGTGAGGCAGACGCCATTTACGGCGATGCTGTCACCGATTCCGACATGCTCGAGACTGACCTTGCGCGTGCCAATGGTGAGCCGCACGTCGCCCGCCAGCGGCTCGATCGCACGCACGACGCCCAAGTCAAGGACGATCCCGGTAAACATTCTGCTAGTGTGCCCGAGGACGCAGGCGCAGTCGCAAATCATCGCCCACGCTGGCCGTTTCGATTACTTCGAACGAGCGCGCATCGGCAAGCGTATCGAGTGGCGGCATGACCGCGAGCGGCTGAGCATTACTGCCGAGCAGCTTCGGCGCGACATACAGCAACCATTCATCGACAAGACCTTGCGCGAGCAGCGCGCCCGCCAGGATACCGCCCGCCTCGATCAACAGCTCGTTCACCAGTTTCGTCCCCAACAGATCGAGCACGCTCGCGAGATCGAGCGAGCGCGTGCCAGCGACCGCGGTAGGCACGACAGCGATCTCTACGCCGCGCGCGCGCAGCGCGCGGTATGCGGCAGCTGCGGATCGCTCGCCAGCCGCAGCAGTGATCAAGAGTACCGCACCTGGCGCAGCGAAAATGCGGGCATTGATCGGTGAACGCACCCCTCGGTCCAGAATGACGCGTAAGGGCTGACGCGTTGCGCCAGCCAAGCGCACAGTCAGCCGCGGGTCGTCGGCAATCACGGTCGCAGCGGTCGTCAGGACTGCGGAACTGCGCGCGCGCCACGACTGCACATCGGCCCGGGCCGCCTCGCCCGTGATCCATTGACTTGAGCCATCGGCGAGCGCGACGCGTCCATCGAGACTCGCGGCGCTCTTCAGGCGTACGAAGGGCCGCCCCAGCCGCATTCGCTTGACAAATCCCTCGTTGAGGGCCAGCGCCTCGCGCTCGAGCAAGCCGCACTCCGTGGCAACACCTGCCGCTGCGAGCCGCGCGCCACCGTTGCCATCGACCCGCGGATTCGGATCGCGCAGTGCATACACGACGCGTGTAACGCCAGCGGCTAACAACGCATCCACGCACGGCGGCGTCCGGCCATGATGATTGCAGGGCTCGAGCGTCACATACGCGGTCGCCCCGCGCGCCGCGGAGCCTGCGACAGCCAGTGCCCGTGGCTCCGCATGTGCTTCGCCCGCGTGCAAATGCGCGCCCTCGCCCACAATCCGTCCATCACGAGTCAGTACGCAACCCACCCGCGGATTGGGATCGCTGGTAAACAGGCCCTGTTCCGCAAGCACGAGCGCTCGGCGCATGCAGTCGTGATCGAACGTCGAGAAGCTCATTTGGAAGGCTTGCGGGACGTTGGCCGCGCAGCGCTCGCATCGGCCGGTAGCAACGACAACTGATCACCGCGCGGATAGCCCGCTCGCCGCCGGCCGAGCTGCTCGATCTCCTCCCGAAACGCTTCGACGTCCTGAAACTGGCGATAGATGGACGCGAAGCGGACATACGCGACCTCATCGATGCCGTGCAGTTCCTCCATCACCAGCTCGCCTATCTGACGCGAGGACACTTCACGCTCGCCCAAAGCCCGCAGCTTGCGCGCGATGTGATTGACTGTATCCTCGATCGCCTCGCGACTAACTGGACGCTTCTCGAGCGACTTCTCGATGCCGCCGCGCAGCTTGTGCTCATCGAAAGGAACCCGCGTGCGATCCTTCTTGATGACGAGCGGCATCACGAGCTCGGCGGTCTCAAAGGTCGTGAAACGTTCGCCGCACGCCAGGCATTCGCGCCGTCGCCGAATCTGCGTACCTTCGGCGGCCAGACGCGAGTCGTTTACCTTGGTCTCAGCGTGACTGCAGAAGGGACAGTGCATGGCACGCCCGCGACAACTCGCTACGGCCCATAGACCGGAAAGCGACGGCACAGCTGAGTCACCTCAGCGCGCACTCTATCGATGGCAGCGTCTGCGGCGTTGGCATCGATCACGTCCGCGATCCAATCTGCGATCTGTTCGAACTCGCGCTCCTTGAAACCGCGAGTGGTGCCGGCGGGCGAGCCAATGCGGATACCGCTGGTGACGAACGGCGGACGCGGGTCGTTAGGAACGGCGTTCTTGTTGACCGTGATGTGCGCACGACCGAGGGCCGCGTCGGCCTCCTTGCCGGTAATCTCGCGATCAGCGAGGTCGAGCAGGAACAGGTGATTGTCCGTGCCGCCCGAGACAATCCGATAGCCACGCCTGATGAGCTGTGCGCACATCGCCTGCGCGTTGCTAACAACCTGACGTTGATAATCCCTGAAATCCGGTTGCAGCGCTTCGAGAAATGCCACCGCTTTGGCCGCGATGACATGCATGAGGGGGCCGCCCTGCGTGCCCGGGAAGACCAGCGAATTGAACTTCTTTGTCAGCGCCTCGTTCTCGCGCGCGAGAATCAGCCCACCGCGCGGGCCGCGCAGCGTCTTGTG
>JAGRJB010000429.1 GCA_020442965.1 Pseudomonadales bacterium | reverse complement strand
GCGCCATGTCGACCTGCGGCCGTTCATTTTGCAAGGGGCGGCAACCTCGGTCACCGCGGGCGGCCTGACACGCGTCGCCTTGCGGCGCGGCTCGCTCGTGGTCAATTCGTCACAGGGTGGCGGTAGTAAGGATACCTGGATCGTCGACACTTATCCGGACGGCCGCGGCCACGCGCGCCGCGGAGCCGCGTAGTGCTGTCGCGCGTCGCCGAGCGAGTGTATTGGGCGGCACGCTACCTGGAGCGCGCCGAAGACAGCGCACGTCTCATCGACGTACAAAGCCAGTTGTTACTCGACTTGCCAGCGTCGACCGGCATTGCCTGGCCACACATCGTCGGCATAGTCGGTGTCGGCGACGCGAAACTCACACGTGGCCGTGCGGCCGAACGAGATACACTCAAACTGTTGCTGACGGACGACCGTTGCGCAAGCTCCATCAGTGCCACCATCGCCATGGCGCGCGAGAATTTCCGTACGACCCGCGACATCGTCCCGACCGAAGCCTGGCAGTGCGTCAATGAATTGCATATTTTTGCGCGCAGCCAGCTGCGCTGGGCGGTCGGCAAGCGACGCCGGCACGAGATCCTGAGCGAGATCGTCGCGCGCGTACAAGGCGTGCGCGGTTTGCTCGCCGATACCATGAGCCATGGTCCCGCCTACCAGTTTTTTTGCGTCGGCACGAATCTCGAGCGCGCGGACATGTGCACGCGCATCATCGATGTCGCGGTTGCGAGTCTGCTACAGGATCCCGAACGCCTGGAGCGCTTCGAGAATACGCTCTGGATGAGCACTTTGAAGTCCGTGTCTGGCTATCAAATGTATCGCCAGTATGTGCGCCGAAGAATGCGCGGCGCCGACGTGCTGGCGTTCCTGTTTCAGGACGCCGACTTCCCCCGCTCGATCCGTCACTGCCTGTGGCAGATCGAACAGTGCATGGCACGTCTGCCCAACGGTGCGGCGCTCACCAAGCGCCTCGATACCCTGGTGCAAACAGTGACCGAGTTGACGGTCGGTGAGTTGGATAACGCCGCACTGCACGCGGAAGTGGATCGGTTCCAGGTTGCCCTGGCGGACTTGAATCAACAGATGAGCGACACCTGGTTCTCGCCACAGAATTGAAGCACTTTACTTGTTCATCGGCAGCGCTTCGGCACTGGGAGCGCTAGACGCCGTCGTGTATTTCGCGGACTTTTACGCTGATTGAGAGCGTCTCGACGCCACCGCCACGATAGATGGTACCCGACGTGGGCGTTGCGTCGCCGTAGTTTCGGCCGCACGCAACCCTGATGTGATCCTGCGCCACGGCGCAGCCATTAGTAGGATCGAAGCCGCGCCAACCCACATAGGGCAAATACACTTCCGCCCAGGCGTGCGAGGCATCCGACTGTATCTTGTTAGCGTAGTCGGCGCCGGTATGGATATAGCCCATCCGATAACGAGCCGGAATACTCAACAGGCGCGTCAGACAAATGAACAAATTCGCGAAATCCTGGCAGACGCCATGACGTGAGGTATACACCTCGAACGGCGTCGTGCTGAGCGCAGTGGTGCCGGGCATGTAGGCAAAGTCGCGGTAGATACTCAGGTTGATATCTTGCACGGTGCGCAGCAGATTGTTGTCATTGCGCTCGACAAAGCTCATCGCGTATTCAGTCAACTCGAGCAATTGCGACTCGGGCAATTCAGGCGGCAGCAGATAAGGCATCATCATCTGCCGTTGCCACGGCATCCAAACGAGTGGAATCGACGTTCGGCGACGCGATAGGCTGTGATCATCGGGTGGCGCGGCAAACACCTTGACGATACTCGTCGCCTCGACAGACAACTTACTATACGGCTGCTCGATCGCACAGTGCATCATCTGATTGCCAAACACATCCTCGTAGAGAATCTCCTCGGCCGGCGACGACAGCCGCAAACTGAAGCGCACCACCTCCTGCACCGGATCGTCGATCGGTTGCAATCGAAACAAGTGCGTACTGTGCTCGACGGGAATCGAATACTCATAGTGACTGGCGTGCGCAATCTCGAATTTGCGATACACCAGTGGCATACCGTCGGAAGTCTCAGTCACAGCGCGCACGTTCAGCGCGCGACCGCGCTCCTGTGGCTGGGCGCCCTGGGTGGGCGCGAGAAACGTCTTATCCGCCATGACTGTCGTCGGTAGCGCTGGCGGCGCAACTGCCTGCGCAGGTGTGATGTTATTTGGCGCGCTATTCCATACAACCGCGCCGCGTCGCACGATGATCATCTGACCGGGCCGCATCGCCTGCCAGGCGCCCGTCGAGAACTGCGCGGTGCTGATCATCAGCGCGGTCCGATACGTATCGCGCGGATCGCTCAGCGACACCTGCACCGCGGCGGATTGCTGCGGCTCTTGATTGTTGGGCGGCTGGATACGTGAGTAATAGGGTTGTTTGGGCGACTGCGTGCCATGGAAGCACGCGATGCTGAGTCCGTCCGACAGGCACATGTCCGCACTACCCAATGCGTCCAGTCGCTGCAGCCAACTCAACAGCGCCGCTGGCTCGACATCGGACAGATGGCGCGCTGAACCTTCGCGAATCCGCGCCAACAGATGGCAGAAGGCCAGCTCGGAATCGGTCTTGCCGAGCGGCTCGAGCACGCGCTGCGCTTTGCCGTGGAGCTGGTCGAGTTCGTGCTTGTCGAGATCACCGTTATGCATGAACAGCCAGTCGCGCCCCGCGAAGCTGCGTGAAAATGGCTGTGAATCGGTGTGCGTATAATTCTTGTCGGCACCCAGCACCTTGCAAAAGAACACGGTCGAGCGAAAACTCGACCAGTCCGTGAAAGCCTCTGCCAGCACTTGCTTGCCGCGTGCGGCAGGGTCCTTCGCAACCATGGCCGATTGGCGTCCACCAGGGTACCAGCCGAGCCCCCACCCAAAGGAATGCGACCCATGCACATGTTCCGGCAAATCGAACTTGATCGACGGTGTCGCAAAGCCATCCAAGCTCATCGCAAGGATGTCACTATTGAGGGGCGGAATCACAAACACTCGGTCCTCCAGGCAGGCGCCGCACCGGCACCGCAATTCAGGCCCGCATAGTAGCGGCAGTCACCCGACGGAAGAAGGCACAGGGGTCTATTTTTATGCTGCAAATCAGAAGGGCGTCTCATTGAGCATCGTCACCGCGCTGCACCACCTGACGCGCTACCGCTACGAGCGGCCAACGACGCTCGGCCCACAGACAATCCGCTTGCGACCAGCGGCCCACGCGCGCGCGCTGGTCAAAGCCTATTCACTCAAGATTACGCCCGCCAAACACTTTATCAACTGGCAGCAGGACCCGTTCG
>JAGRJB010000428.1 GCA_020442965.1 Pseudomonadales bacterium | reverse complement strand
GGTGCGAGGACTTCATTCCCTGGATGTCGCCGCCGAACGCAGAGCCGCCCTCGCGACCCATGACGGTGCGTCGGGACTTGGCTGGTGGATACCCGATCGGTACGTCGGCGCCGGTGTATGGATTGCGAAATACTTCGAGCAAGTCGGTGGAGTTCGGCGGCGTATAGAAATTTGCGCTGGCCATCGTGACTGCGTAGCGATCGTCCGCGAGATCATGGGTGGTGAACCACGCGCCCACGTACATATCCCAGAACGGGGTGGCAAACGAGTCCACAACGCCATAGCGGGTACCGCGCATCCACCAGAACATGACAGTCTCGTCCAGCGAATAGGCCAGCTTGCGGAAAGCTCGTGCAAGCTGCTGTTCGTCATCGAGGTCCGGTGGCTCGGCTCGCCCAGCCGCAGCGATCGCCGTGGGCCCTAGCGCGGCCACTGCTGCGGATGCGCCTGCCAAGCCGAGTAGCGTTCGACGCTGCATCACGATTGTGTCTCCTTAGGGATTGTGGCGGCTACCAGCTTTTTTTTCTGGCGAAATATCGTGACGCGTCGGCCGAGTCAGCGGGAATGTAGTCTGCTTGCAGGTTGGCCCGGTGACGCGGCACGTAGCCGGCAAATACCGGCATCAGCATCTCCATGGGAACCCCAGGCGGAACTGTCCGGGACTGGCGAAAAGCGGCGATCGGAATGCCGGTCGTCACAAACTCCTCGTTGGCCGAGCGTGCGCGTGCCGCAATCCGCCCGCCGGGCTCGTAGATCGCCGTGTCGCCAGAGCCGGAGAACTCGGGAAACCCAGGCTGTTCGGGTGAGATGGACTGGTTGCAGACAACGCTCCACAGGCGATTGTGCCGGCCGATGATCTGCGTCTCCTCGACGCTGTAGCCGCCAGACGAGGAGGACAGGCGCAGCTCCAGGCCTTTAATGGCCAACGCGCGAATCACGTCTGGTTGGCCAGGCGTGATGGAGCAGGAAATGTTGCCGATATCGGTACGCGCGATCGGCAGCACCGCGTCTTCGCCGTACATCTCACGATAGCGATCCAGCACGTCGTAAATCGAGGTGGTGAACATGTCCCAGCCGGGCAACAAGCCGCGAGCATTGTTAGTCTTCCAGTGGTTGGCGACGATATTGCCGTCCGGGCCGATCAGCACCCCGTTGAGCAGGAGATGTCCGGGCCAATTTGCATCGCGGGCATAGGTTCCAAAGGTAATGTAACAACCATACTCTTTGGCCTTGCGGCCCAGCGCTTCAGTTTCTTGGCCGGGGACTTCGATCGCAACCCGCAGCGCTTCTTCTCGCGTCCACGGATTCCAGCCCATGATCGGCTGTTCATGAAAGCAGATCAGATCTTGGCGGCCGGGAAAGCCATTGGCCATGTCGATCAGATCGATCATATGCCGCAGGTTGGCTTGCAGCTCCGACTCGGGGCGCCGGGTGTCGCGAATCGCCCGCATGAACGACTGCACGGCCGTGATGCGCAGCATGTCACTGCGCAATGGCACCGTCTCATAGATTCCGCCGGCGACCACACGTACCGGTTTGACACCGGCACCGGCACCGGCCGCCGACGCATCGACGCCCAAGGCCACGGCAGCCGCGCCAAGCGCGCCCGTGGTCAGTATCCGCCGTCGCGATGATGACTCCAGGCTTTCGTCCCCACAGTTTGTCATGCTCTCGCTCCTCCGGCCGACGGTCGCGCCAGCCAGCGATTCAGCTCTTCCGCGGCCCAGATGACGCCTCTCGTTTTCAGTGCGCCGGAGTAGTTGGCCGCTGACGGATCGATTCGTGGTCCGGCCCCCGGACGGCTCGGCGGCCGACCGTCGAGTCGAGAAAGGCCTGTGCGTCCCGGGCCGTTTGTTCCGGGCGCTCGATGTGCAGCAAGTGCCCTCCCCCTTCATAGATGATCTTCTTGGTACTCGCGGCGTTCTTCATGCCGTCCACGAACGCCTGGGCCGTCTCGACATAGAGTGCTTTGCTGGCACTCCCCCACATAACCAGCGCAGGTGCGCGTACGTGGCCGAGCACACGCTGGGGATTGCCCCGCTCGTAGAGTCGCGTCGCCAGAAAAGCCTCGTAGTCCCGGCCAACGACATTGGCGTAATCCGTCTTGCGCTGCACGAGTTCGGGCGTGATCCTGGCAGGGTCGTTGACGATCGTGTTGAAGCTCGCCCGCACCATATCGGACGTCATGAGCACAGGCTTGAATACCCCAGCTGGATCGCGTGGCTTCTCCACGGTACCTCCGTGACCACCGTATTCAATCCCCGCCGAGCTCACGAGGATCAGCGCGGCGACGCGATCAGTCCTGGTGCCGGCATAGCGGAATGCCACCAGCCCGCCGTAGGAAGAACCGACGATCGCAAAGCGATCTACTCCGAGACTGTCCATGAGGGCGTCGACCAGCATCAGGTACCGGTCGACTGAGTAGTTACCACTAGGCACCGGCCCGGTGAGACCGAAGGCCGGAAGATCGAGACGCACCACGCGATAGTTCTGGCTCAGCACGCTGACCCAGGTGTCCCAGTCCTTGAGGTCGCCGCCCGAGCTATGAATCAACAGGATTGCGGGCCCCGATCCCTGGTCCTTGTAGTGGACCCGGATGCCATCGAGTCCCTCCAGAGTCACGAACTTCGAATCCACATCAGCGTATTTCGCCACAATTTCGTCGTACGTGATCGTGCCCGCAGACTTGGGCTCGCACGCCGTAGCATTGTCCGCCGCGTGAGCTGGCAATGTTACATGGGCGGAACCCAGCGCACCGACTAACAACATTGTCGAGATCATCCGTCGGCACAAGCAAGTCATTGGCGTTCTCCTGATGTTCGTAGCCGCAGCAAGCACGGCGTACGCATCACCTGCCGCTTCCTGTCCGGGTTCTGCAGGTATTCAAGTTTGACGACGTTGTCCATTCTGATGCGCGAAATTCGCCGGCCATGCTGGTCCCGGTGCACGCTGTCAGTTGCGCTTCACTTGCTACGTCTAGCGCATGACGGAACAATCCGTTGCAACGGGGCTCTGCCAAGGTAGTAGATCGAGACGACGGGCCCACGCGAGTAATCCCCCGAGCCCGCCGACAGCTAAGCGACGCGCACAACGCTCGTCGTTCGGCTCTATCGTCAGAACTTGTAAGTCAGCCTGAAGCCGATTTCACGCTTTCTCGACGGGCCGAGGTTTGCGCCCTGCACCGTGGTCGCGGGCGATGCGCCGTAGGGCACCAGCAATAACGCACCAGGCTCCGACAAAGACGTGCTTCGACTCGAATAGGTCCAGCTGTCATCGTCGAACAAGTTCGACACGAACACCTCTATACCTAGACCGTCACCTTTCTCGAATCCGAGACGCGTATTTACCTTGGTGTAGGCATCGGTCTGGAAGATATTTGCCTCGCTATCCCACATCGCGCCGGTGTAGTGGACGTCGGCACGCGCGAACCAGCTCCATTGGCTGCCCAGGTGACCGCTGTAAGTCGTTGTCAGGGACGCGGTCTCGCTCGGCGACTTCGGCAACTCGTTGCCGTCGAAGCGGCTGACCCCAGAGGTCAGTGAGGCGAGCGTCGCGTTGTAGAACTGCTTGTACGTATTGTCCATGAGATTCAGGGCGAGACCAACCGTCCAGGCATCGGTGATCAGCATACTTGCTTCTAACTCGACGCCCTTCATCTTGGCGTCGTTCGGCGCAATGACACCAAGCACGAATGGCGAGGTGCTGACGATGACCGAAATGCCCGTGTTGATGTTCGTCCAGTCCATCTGGTAGGCAGCCAGCGAATATTGCAGACGACCGTCGAGCAGCCGATGCTTGATGCCCAATTCAAAATTCTCGACTTCTGGCAGAGGTGCCAGTTCGCCGCAGTACGAGACCTGCGCGCAAACTTCCTGTTGCTGCGCTGGCGTGGCGTTTGCAAAGTTGCCGTTCAACTGGCCGAGGGCGACGCCCTTGCCCCAGGTAGCGTACAGGTTCAGATCGGGCAACGGCTCGTATCTCACGAACACGCGCGGCAGGCTGTCCTCGAACGAGAAGCTCGACGTCGTGTTGGTCGTGTGATTGACGTTAGTAGTCTCGTCCTTTTGTCGGCGCAGTTCAGCACCCGCCGTCAGGTTGTCGAGAATATCGTATTCAATCGATCCGAACAGCGCGGGCACTTTGGAGGTTTCGTCCGTAATGCTGTTGGCGAAGCCAGCCATCGGCAGCGGAGCGCCGAAGGCAACGTTGATCTGGTAGCCGATCTGCTGGGATTCGCGGTGCTGCTCGAAGTAGCTGGCACCGACCATCCAGCGCAGCCGCTGTTTCTGGCCGGAGGACAGCCTGAGCTCTGCCGATACTGAGTCAGCCAGTTCTGGCAGGATCGAGAAAGCATTCTCTTGATTGCTCCGATCGACGTCATACACGGACATCTGTGGGACATCGTCATAGCCCACACCGCCCGATAGCGTGATCTCGTTGGCGAACGTGTATTCGGACTGCAAAGAGAGACGGGTAACTTTGCGGCGCAGGCCGTAGTCGGTCATATGGGGTGCCGAGGCCACGTATCGGTTGTTCGATGAATTGTGGGCGAGGAGATCATAAAAAAGGTTCGGTTGGCCAATCGACGCAAGCACCGCCGGATGCGTGCTGGTATTGGCTGTAATGAAGGAGTCCCCCAGCGATGCGAGCGAAGGCAGGGGATTCGAGCCGCAGAAGTACGGCCGACTCAGAGAGAACGTCCTGCTGTTGCCGTTGGCGTCTGCGCCGTGGAAAGTTTCGCCCGGGCACAGCGAGCCGTACTCCAGGCCACGGATGTACGATATCGCGGAAGGGCCATCATTGTCTTCCTGCAGGTGGGCACGCAGCCGCACCCACAAATTGTCGGTCGGTGTTGCATACAGCGTTGCGGTGACAGACTTCGTCTGCTCGGCGCCGAGCTTGCCGCCGTCGGACGCCGTGAACTGGCCCCCGCGCTCGTCGAACTTCGCCTGCAGGCGGCCGGTCAACTTACCTGGCAACAGCGCGCCCTCAAAGCTGGCGTTGAAGCCGAACGAGTCATAGGAACCTCCCCAGACGTCGATCTCGCCCATGGGCTCTTCGCGCGGCGTGCGGGTAATCAGATTGATCGCCCCGCCAAACGTGCTGCGCCCGAAGTAGCCGTTCTGCGGGCCGCGCAGCACTTCGATGCGTTCGACGTCGGACATGTCGACCGACTGCAGGCCCGCGGGTACGAACGTACCGTCAACGAAGAGGGAACCCGATGCCTCGCGCGCTAACCCGGTCGTGGGCACCATGCCACGGAATGAAATCGTGCCCTGCGAGCGACCGCCTGGACCGTTACCGATCGTGCCTTGGAAATCCAGGCCCGGAGCAATCGTATTCAGGTCATTGACACTCGTGATGCCCGCACGTGCAATCTCCTCGGCGTTGATCGCGGTGATAGCAATCGGCACGTCTAGGACATTCTCTGCGCGCTTGCGCGCCGTGACGGTGACTTCTTGCAGCGCGGCCGTCTCGGTTTGCTGCTGCCCGTGCGACACCTGTGGAGTGAGCGTGGCCAGACCCACCATGGCGGCTACGGTTCCACCCTGAAGGGCAATCGTCACCGCTCGCGACCGTTGAATTTTGGGCAGCATTATTCTCAGTCCCTTTCCAGAAAGTTGTATCAGCCATTCGAGTCACGGCACGCGCAACACGCCGACCCGAGGATTCGATACTTACCGAACAGACGCCGCTGAAGCCAATTCCTTTTGAGTCGTCTGCATGCGCTTTGGGCATGCGAGAGGATCGGGCACTACAGTAGCTAGCACGGCGGCAAGCAGAGTCTCGACAAATACGCCCATCTGCGGCGAGTGCTCGAGTTCCTTGCGGTGAATCAGGCAGCCGCGAGCGGTCAGCGGATCGAGCTCGCTCGTCAGCCTGACCAGTTCGCCTTGTGCAATCTCGTTCCTGAACAGACGAATCGGTGCCAGCCCAACCAGCGAACTGGCACGCAACAGCTCTTTCATGAGCACGGGCGAATCGGTTCTAATCGGGACATCCGGCGCGCGCAGATCGAAGGAACCGAAGTGCCGAGACAAGTATCCGGTCGTCTCCAACTCCAGGGCGATCCACTTATACTTAGCTAGCTCGGCGAGCGGCGCCATCGACAGCCCGCAGAGCGGATGCTCCGGACCGACGACGACACTGCCCGGGATGTCGAACAGGTAGCGGATTCTGAAGTCCTGTTCGTCGAGATTGTCCGGTATTAGCGCGATAACGACATCCAACTCGCCCGCCGAAAGGCGCTCGACCAGCACG
>JAGRJB010000427.1 GCA_020442965.1 Pseudomonadales bacterium | reverse complement strand
CTCGGTTGTCTTGCCTGCTTCGTCGACCACGCGCAGGTTGTCGACGAGCACGGCAACGGTCAGTCGCGTGATTCGTCCCGCCGGCTGACGGGTGTAAGCCATGGTTCGATCGATTTCGTAGTTGCGCGTAGCCTGCTTGGAGGTGGAATCGGGCCCGATCACTGTTGTGACAGCTTCAGCGGCCCCGTCCGGCGCAGTCTTGGCGGCACCGCTGGCGCCGGATTGGGCCACGGCCGGTGTGGCTCCCGGTGGCAATGCGACACCGGGTTGCGGCGGCTGATTCGTCAAGGCTCCCGGGACGCCACCCGCGTTACCGTTGGCACCGTTGCGCGACGCCTGCTCGGACGATTGTTCGCTCCGCAGAACTTGGCGTTCCGGATTGTACTGTTCGCGTGCCTCTTCGGTCGTCGACATATCGACCTGTGCAACGACCTGGGCGCGAACGCCGTCCGCACCGACGAGCGGCTTGATCAGTTCCTCGATGCGCTGCGTATAGGATTCCTCGATGCCGCGTGCGTACTCGAGCATCCGGTCGCGCAACGCTTCGTCGCTGTTGCCTTGTCGAGCGGATAGCAAGCGCCCTTGCTGATCGACGACCGTGACCATGGAGGGGTCCAGCTCAGGAATGCTGGAAGCCACCAGGTTGACGATCGCCGCCACCTGACCGGACTCGAGACGGCGGCCCGCCTTGAGTTGCAGGAACACCGATGCGGTCCCCGGGCGCCGATCACGCACGAACGACGACTGCCGCGGAACAGCGAGATGCACGCGCGCCGACTGGACGTACTGCACGCTCGCGATCGTGCGGGCGAGTTCGATTTCGATCGCGTGCTGGTAGCGCGCATTTTCCATGAATTGACTGACACCAAAGCCTGGCTCCTTGGACATCGAATCGAAGCCTGAACTCAGGCCGGGCAGACCATCGCCCGCGAGCTTCAGCCGCGCAGCCGACAGCTGCGCCGCCGGCACGCTCACTGTGCCGGTAGCATCCTCGAGCCGGTAGGGAATTTGCGCCGCATCGAGCGCCTGCGTGACTTGTACCGCATCTTCGGGCGCGAGACCGGAATGCAACACACTGTAGGTAGGACCCACGGACCACAGCGTGATGCCAACGCCCGCGGCAACGGCCAGCGCCACACCGATCAACAATAGAATGGGTCGCAGGCCTTGCGTCAGGCGTTGGGCTGGCGGCACCAGTACCGCTTCGGTCGTCATCGATCAGTACCTCGCCGCTAGAGCGGCATGTTCATGATTTCGCGATAGGCTTCGACGAATTTGTTGCGCACTTCGACGAGCGCTCGAAACGAGACGCTGGATTTCTGTGCCTCGAGCATGACCTGCGGCAGCTCGACGCCGGGCACACCGCGCTCGAACTGGGCGGCAAGATCGCTCGCCTTGATCTGCTGCGCGTTCACCTGCTCGATGCCCTGACGTAGCACGTTCGCAAAGCTGCCTTGCGTCGGCGCGCCAATCGGGGGTGCCGCGGGCGCAGCGAGTCGCGTCGCAGCTTGCAACTGCCGAATCTGCGCGAGTACTCGATCAACTTCGATCTGGCTCATAAGGGTGCCCTAAGCCGCTGGTACGTTGGCGCCCGCACTGCGCAGTCGGGCGAGCTTGTAGCGCAGCGTGCGCGGACTGATGCCGAGACGCTCCGCAACGACACGGCGACTGCCATTCGCGGCCTGCAGCGCCGCCAGAATCGCGTCCCGCTCGGTTCGCTCCAGCGTGTCAGCCAAGGCCGCTTGCGCCTTCTGCGCCACATCCACGCCGCTCGCGGGTTGCTCGAAGACGATGTGCTCGGCATCGATCACCGGTGCATTGGCCAGTATCATGGCTCGCTGCAGCAGGTTATCGAGTTCGCGTACGTTGCCGGGCCAACGGTTAGTCAGTAGCAGATGCGCAGCGTCCGCACTCAGTGCCGGGATTCGCGCCCCTGGGCGACTGCGCTGCTGCAACAGGTGCATGGCGAGCGGCAAGATGTCGTCGCGACGGTCGCGCAGCGGTGCCAGGCAGATTGGAAAGACGTTCAGCCGATAGTACAGATCCTCACGAAAGCGCCCCTGCTCGACGTCCGCACGCAGATTGCGATTGGTGGCGGCCAGCACACGCACATCGAGCGCGACGATGCCGCGACCGCCAAGCCGCTCCACTTCGCGCTCCTGCAGCACTCGTAGCAGTTTGGCCTGCAGCGACAACGGCATCTCAGTGATTTCATCCAGCAGCAGCGTGCCGCCTTGAGCCTGCTCGAACTTGCCCGCATGCGCCGCATGCGCGCCGGTAAACGCACCGCGTTCATGTCCGAAGAGCAACGATTCCAGCATCGACTCGGGAATGGCCGCGCAATTGATCGCGATGAAGGGGCCCTGCGATCGCGTGGATTCGCGGTGAATGTAGTGCGCCAGAACTTCTTTGCCAGTACCGGACTCTCCGATCAGGAGCACCGTGCAATCGGAATTTGCCACTCGACGGGCGAGTTCCAGGGTGATGCGTGATTTGGCGGCGACGGCGATCGGCTCGACGGCCAGTGGCGCGCTATGGCAACTCACGTTCATGCTTATCCTCTATCTGGCCGGCACCTTGACTGGCGCACCTGGCAGGAAGTGCAAGACGCGTGCCTGGCCGTTGGGTGCTTGCCGCTGTGACCGACTTCGCATTGCGTGGCAGATGGGCGGCGGTTTTCCGCCGCGCGTCGAAATCTCGACGCGTGTCAGACGGTCGCCATTCCTAACTTGCGCAGCTTCTCGACCAGCGTGGTGCGCCGCAGATTGAGGAGACGAGCAGCTTGCGCCACTGTCCCTTCACTGCGCGACAGCGCTTGCCGGATCAAGCTGCGTTCGATCGTTAGTAAGTGCGCGCGCAGATCGAGGCCCTGATCCGGAAGATCGAGCAGATTGTCCTCGTCGGTCAGTCGTACCGCCGACATGAGCTCCGGCGACAACTCCTCCTCGATCAACGTACTCTGGTCCATACGGTGCGTATGCGCCAACATGGCCTGCTCAGCCTCGGCCAGAGTTTCCCAGGATGGCGGTCGGTAGCGGGCCGGCAGATCGGCGATCCCGACCGGTCGATCCGGGCACAGAATCGACAGGCGCTCGATCAAGTTGGCCAGTTCGCGAATATTTCCAGGCCACGAATAGGCTGCCAGCGCATCGATCGCCGGCCGTGAGATCATCAAGCGAGCGCGGCTTCCGCGTGCACTATTTGACGCAAACTCCTCGACTAGATCCGGCAAATCCTCGATACGGCTCGCGAGCGTTGGCATCTCGATCGGAAAGACATTGAGTCGATAGTACAGGTCACCGCGGAAGTTGCCGCATTCGATCTGTTCTTCGAGATTACGATGGGTCGCGGCAATGATCCGCACATCGCAGTTGGTCGTCACATTACTACCGACCCGCTCGAAAGTACGCTCCTGCAACACGCGCAGCAGTTTCACCTGCATGGGCA
>JAGRJB010000426.1 GCA_020442965.1 Pseudomonadales bacterium | reverse complement strand
TGACAACGTGCCTGTCAGCCTGATCGGTTATCGGCCACTGTAGTTAGCGCGGGGGGTGGTCGTGCCAGCTATCCGCCTCCTGAGCCAGGCCCCGATAGGCTTGCCGCGATAGGGTGAGAGCTGCAACGCCGACCGTACCTGTCAGCGTCGCGACGATCGACATCGACCAACGAAGCGCTTTCGGGTCAGCGAACACGTTGTCAGTCAATAGCGCAACCGAGGTAGGGCCGAGAAACAGACCCGCCAGACTGATCACCAGCAAGTGCATGGCAGAAATTTTCGAGCGAAATTGCGCCGGCGCCACGTGAATGACCGCCGCGGTCGCGGTGGCGGAACCCGCTGCGAGCCCAAACATCGCGGGTGCCAGCATGACAATTGAGAGTCGCGCAGTGGGCATCAATGGCATGGCGATCGCGCAGGGAACGGCGAAGGCGAGCACCCGAAGAAACACGCGATACGGCGCATCTGACGCGCCGCGTGCGTATGTCCGGCTAGACCATTGTGAACCGAAGACCACGCCAGCCGGACCGGTCGTTGCCAGCACGGCGCCAAACCAGACCCCAGCGGTGGCCGGGTCCATGCCCCAGGTGCGCGCATACATGCTGGGCAGCCAGAACAAGGCGTACCCGATGATCGTAGTCGTGGCATTGCCGATCATCAAGGCACCGAAGGCCCGTATGTTGTGTCGCATGAACGCCCAAGCTGCGGCGAGACCGGCGGCGGAGGTGCGGGCGCCGACTGCGGTCGACGATCCATCCAAAAAGCCTCGCCGTTGCGGCTCTGCGACGGTCAAGAGCAGCAGTGCGACCACCAATCCTGGCAAGCCGACCAGCACGAACGTGAGCTGCCACGGCTCCAGGCCGCTAAACACTGGCCATGACAAGCTGTCGCTTGCCGTGACCCATAGAATGACCTGGCCACCTAACAAAAAAGCCAGACCGGCGCCAACCGATTGGCCCATGTTGAACAAGCCGACCGCACGCAACGCGCGGTCGCGTGGGAAGTAGTCGGAGATCATCGACAGCGCCGCCGGCGCGAGCGTTGCCTCCCCCACACCGACGATGACCCGGGCCGCAAACAACTCCGCAAAGCCATTGGCAAAACCGCAGGCAGCAGTTGCGAGCGACCACAGACAGATGCCGACGACAATGATATTGCGTCGACTGAAGCGGTCTGCCAGCATGCCCACGGGGACTCCGAGAGTTACGTAGAACACACCGAAGGCCGGACCCATCAGCCAACTCATTTGCGTATCAGTGAGTTGTAAGTGCCCTTTGATGGGCTCGATCAGCAGCGCCAGGATGCCGCGATCGATAAACGCTACCACATAGCCCACGATCAACAGCGCAACCACGTACCATGCGTATGCGGCGCGGGGAAAGGGTGTTTGCATGGTGCGCACCAAGACCTTGTGTTTACTTGACCCAATACTGTCGCAATGACAGTCTACTGACAACGACATCGCACGGAGTGACGTTGTGGCGAAAAAGCGTTCAGTGGTCAGAATGGTCGCGTCTGCCAGTCCCGCGAACCGGCGGTCGGCCGAGGTCTTCCAGCGCATCGTCAACGAAGTCACCCAACTGCAGGCGGCGATCCTGCGCTATGGAGATGCCGTAGGCACGAATCACGCAGTATCGGCGAGCCGCTGGCAGGTGCTCGTCGTGCTGGCGCGGACGTCGCTATCCGTCGCCGCCGTGGCGCGCAGACTCGGACTAAAGCGCCAGAGCGTGCAGCGAACGACGGACTTGCTCGTGGCGGAGGGCCTGGTCGAAATGACCGACAATCCAGATCACAGCCGTGCCATGCTGGGCCGATTGACGCCGACCGGCAAACGAGTGCACGCTCAGCTCGCGGCGCGGCAGCGAGCCTTCTGCCGTGAGTGTACACGCGACATCGGATTGCAGGATCTGCTGCAATTCGAACGGACGCTCGGCATTTTGCGCGACCGGATCGATGCTGCGGGTACGAGTGCGATGACGAGTGGTGCCAAAGTTCGCCAGACCTTGCGGCGCAAACGCGCTACGCAGCGCTAGGGAGAGATCACAAGCATGAA
>JAGRJB010000425.1 GCA_020442965.1 Pseudomonadales bacterium | reverse complement strand
GCATCGCCGATCGAGGCGAACTGGAAGATTTTGTTGTTAGTACCAATACGGGTCGGGCCCTTGATGACTGCGTGCGACCCGATGTGACAGCCTGAAGCAATCTCGACATCCGGACCAATGGTGGTGTAGGCACCAACCACGACATCCGCCGCGATCTTGGCGCTAGCGGCGATACTGGCAAGCGGATCGATCATGCTGCGGCTGGCTCAAGAACTCGGCTGGCGCGTCGGCGTCGTTTCCGGCGCGACCATCATCTCGGCGGACGTCACCTCGTCATCGCCGACGTATGCGATGGTGGATAGTTGCCAGATACCCTTGAACGCCCGCTCCAACCTGGCCGTCAGAATGAGCTGATCGCCAGGTTCAACTGGCTTGCGAAACCGCGCCTTGTCGATACCCACAAAGAAGAACCGCGTGCTCTCATCCGGAATGACGTCAGCGGTTATGAAAGCCAGAATACCGGCGGCCTGCGCGAGCGCTTCGAGGATCAGCACGCCCGGCATCACCGGACGATGCGGAAAGTGACCCGGGAAAAACGGCTCGTTCACCGTCACGTTCTTGATTGCCCGGATCGTCTTGCCGGGATGACATTCCAGCACCCGATCGACCAACAAAAAGGGATAGCGATGCGGCAATTGCTTGAGAATGCCGTTGATGTCCATCTTGATCGCGTCAGTCATTCAGTTTCCCAGTTCCTTCTGCCGAGCCTCGAGCTTGCTCACGCGCTCCACCAGCCGCTCGATCCGCTTGACCCGCGCGACGATTCGACGCCAGTCGCCGGTGGGCTCGGCCGGCCATCCGGACGAATACATGCCTGGCTCGGTGATACTGCTGGAAACCATGGTGAGTCCCGTCACGGCGACATCGTCACAGATCGACAAGTGCCCGACTATCCCGACCGCCCCGCCGATCATGCAACGCTTGCCGATCGTGGCGCTGCCCGAAACCCCTACGCAAGCAGCCAAAGCTGTATGCGCCCCGATATGGACGTTGTGACCGATCTGAATCTGATTGTCGAGCTTGACGCCGTCCTCGATCACCGTGTCACCGATCGCTCCGCGGTCGATCGTGGTATTGGAACCAATCTCGACATCCGCGCCAACCTGGACGCTACCTACCTGCGGCACCTTGAGCCACGCGCCGCGGTCGTTGGCAAAGCCAAATCCGTCGGAACCGACAACCGCGCCAGGATGTACCACGCTGCGCTCACCAATGCGCACAGCCTGGCAGACTGTCACACGTCCGATCAAGCGCACGTCCGCCGCAAGATTGACACCGTCCTCGAGCAAGCAAGCGGGCCCCACATAGGCCCGGGCACCCACTACAACCTGCTCGCCAATGACCGCGTTGGCTCCCACCTGCGCGGTCGCGTCGATTCGCGCACTCGCCGCCACGACGGCGCTCGGATGCACGCCGGGCGCGAGCGGCGCTGGCGGATAGAGCTCGGTCGCAATGCGGGCGTAGGTAGCATGGGGGTTGACCGCGACCAGTGCGGCGACTGGCGACTCATCGGCCGTGGCAGCACTCAGGACGACTGCCGTGGCCCGCGTCTGCCGTAGCTCCAATAACAACTTCGGATTGGCCAGAAAGGTGATGCTGCCGGGCTCGGCGGCACCGATCGGCGCCACGGACCGAACAAGTGCGTGGGGATCGCCACGCAACTCGCAGCCGTAGCGAACGGCAAGTTCCCCTAACGCGACGCCAGCGGAACGCTGTCTCCCTGTCTGAGCCACGACGCCGTACGGGCGGCGCCGCCGTTATGGCTTGGCCGGCGGCTTGGGCGCGGCCGTTGGCGCCGCGGCCGTCGGCCGAGCAGGACGCGCCTGCAGGGCGGCGATGATGGCGGGCGTGATATCGATGGTCGGTGTCGCGTAGATGACACCTTCAGCGATGACCATGTCGTAGTTCTGCGCCTTGGCATAGGTGCGCACTTCTTCGATCAGCGTGCGCTGCAACCGCGTCATTTCTTCCTGACGGCGCGCATTGAAATCGTCCTGTGCTTCGCTCTGCTTGCGCGCCAGTTCACGCACCCCGTCGCGCAGATCCTTCTCGGCTTTGCTGCGCTGGTCCGCTGACATGGTCGCAGAGTCCTTTTGCAGTTTCTCTTCGCGCGCCTTCAGCGCCGTCTGCTCCTGTTGCAGCTGCGTATTCTTGGGCCCAAACTCGCCGCGCAGGACATCCTGCACAGCCTTCGCCTGCGGGGATTCCTCCATCAACCGGCCATAGTCGACCACACCGATCTTGATCTGCTGGGCCATCACAGGAGCGGTTAGCAGCAGTGCGGCTGCGACACTCCACATCGTCACCTGAATCGATCGCTTCACGATTTCGTTACCTCTGTCAGAACTGGCCCACCGTCAAAACGCCTGGCCGATGGAGAATTGGAACCGTTCCTGCTCGTCTTCGTAGAGAACGGAGTCTCCCCGATAGGCGTTGAGTGGCACGGCATAGCTGAACCGGAAAATACCGAGCGGTGCGAGCCACTGCACGGCGAGTCCCGTCGAATGCTTCAATTTATCATACTTGAAGCCGTACTCGACCGGGGCGCCGGGGGCGCCTGTCACCGGATCAAAGCGCCCAGTAAAGGCGACGCGATCACCTACCGAGAATATGTTGCCGATATCGTAAAACCAGCTGAGTCGGGCGCTCGTGGCCCACTTCTGCGGCATCGGCAGGATCAACTCGGCACGGCCGATGACTTTCAGATTGCCTCCATAGGGATTGCCGAACTGGTCCTTGGGGCCTAACCGACTCTCCCGATAGCCACGGACCGTGTCCGGCCCGCCGGCAAAAAACTGTCGGAAAGGTGGCAAGGCGGTCGTCTTGCCGACATCCATGCCATAGCCGACTTCGCCACCCACCGACAGCGCAAACCGGCCGAACAGCGGCACATACTTGAGAAACTCGTAGTTAGCGACGTAGTACTCGACGTCGCTGACACCCGGCAGGGTGTAAGACAGCGAAATGGAATGACGAGTACCGCGTGTCGCGAACAACGCGCGATTGCGACTATCAAAGCTCCAACCAACCGTGAAATCGAGCGTATTGAAACGCGTACCGTAGAAAGTGAACGGCCCGGTGCCGGGTATCGGAACGCCATTCGCATCCAGAATCGGCTCCAGCACTGACGTCCTTGGCGTCCCGTTCGACCGCACCCAGTCGATCGCTTGCTGTGCACTGCCGGAACTGGTCAACAAGTCGGCGCGCTGATACGAGAGTCCGAATCTCAGCCCCTGGAACTCGGAAATCGGATAGCCGATGTCGAAACCACCGGCAATTGTCTCGGACGAGAAGTCCGATGACGCTGACACAAACTGCGTCACGTCGCGATAGGTCAGCGAGCCAGTCAGGGCGATGCCGTCCTTGGTGAAATACGGCTC
>JAGRJB010000424.1 GCA_020442965.1 Pseudomonadales bacterium | reverse complement strand
AGCCGCCGACGGGCGCGACTGGGCCCGCTGGCCGCTCGGGTCATGCCTGCCGCCCGCCAGTCGCTACGGGCGCCGGAGCTATTTCGCGGCAAATATCGCGCTCAGATAGTCGGGCGCGCCGTCGATCCGCTCGATATACGGATAGCGCGGCCCGTCGTGGTAGTCGATCGTGACGCTGCGGTAACGATTGGATTCTTTGACCAACAGCCGTAGGGGCGCTGCATCGAGCACAGCCGCCTTGATCGCTGCATTCAACGTGTCTTTGTTGTACTCGAGATCGTTGACCGCGACGAGCTTGTTGTCGCTACCGATTCCAGCCTTGAATGCGGGGCTGTCCCAGCGGACATCGCCGATCGCTCCGTCCTTGTCGACGGTAAACCCCAACGAGTAGATAAAATCGGCGCTTCCACTCTCGTCTTCCTTGGCACGCGCTTGTGCGTATGCGCTCGGGGTATCACGGTACACCAGGCGCCAGCCGCTCGCTTCGAGGCCGTTCGTGAGCGGCGTCCGGCCGTCGAGCCGATCGCGGAGAAAGGGCGCCCAGTCGTGCGGTACGACCGCATTCAGTGTCGTCACGACATCATCGAATGTATAGGGCTTCTGCGTCTGCCACGCGCCATCGTCGACCCCGAAGAACGCGCGCGCGAAGTCATCGAGAGATTTCTTGCCTCGGCTCAGCTTGCGAATCTGCGCATCGACATCGAGCCAGATCAATTGGCCGGCGGAATAGTAGTCTTCGCTCAACTGCCAGTTGCGGTATGGCTTGGGCCGGCGCTGCGCAATGATCGGGTCGTTAGTAGTGTCCTCGACAGAGCGCCAGGCGAGGCCGGGTCGATCATCCCGGTAGGTCGCTGCTACGAGTGCCAGTGCTTCTCGTGAGGCTTCCAGTGGCCGCAGGCCACTGCGCGCGGCGAGCACATTGCCCCAGTATTGGGTCTGGCCTTCGTAAACCCACAACAGGCTATCTTGCATCGGCACGTTGTAGTTGGGCGTCCATAGATCTGCCGGGCGGCGAAACTTGCCATTCCACGAGTGCGTGTATTCGTGCGCCAACAGATCCGTGCTACCGGTCTGTTGTTGCCAGTCACTGAAATAGCCGGGTGGCACGCCATTCTCACTCGATCGTTGGTGTTCAAGGCCAATGCCGCTCAGGTGATCCGACAGGGCGAACAGGAAGTCGTAGTGGTCGTAGTGCTGTGCCCCGAACAATTTGATCGTCTGCTGCACCAGCTTCACGTGCTGCTGCAGGTGCGAGGGCTTGGCCTCGAGAAATCGTGGCGCATCGGCTACCACGTTCAAGCGGATCGGAACGTTTGCGCCGGGCGCCAGATCGTAGCGCTTGAAGTAGCGGCCCGCGAATACCGGCGAATCGACCAGGACGTCGAGTGCCACCGGTGCGTAGCGCAGCGTATTGCCATCGCGGCTAACGACGGTCAGAGCCGTTGCAGCCTGCCAGTCGGCCGGGTAGGTGACCATCGCGGCGTATTGGATCTGACTCGCGTAGTGCCCCGCCGGATAGAGAACGACGGCGTTCCATTGCAGGTTGAGCATGTCAGGTGTCATGACGACGCGGCCCTGCGACTTGTCAGTGGGCGACAGGAACTGATAGCGCATCGTCAGCGTCGGCACGCCCGCAGGCACAGCGACCGCGAACGCGTACACATCGAGTGGGTCGCGACGCCAGGCGAGCTTCTGTCCAGCCGCCTCGATGGTGAGCCCGGCCAGTTTATCGATCCGGCCGCTTGGTGAATGATTGCCGGGTAGCCATGCGGGGAACAGAAAAGTCATCTGTCCCGGCCGCACCGGGACAGTTTGCTTCACATTGAAAATGTGCTGCGCGACATTCGTGGCATCCACCTCGAGCTCGATCGTTCCGGGGTAGGGCTGGTCCACCGGCGGCGAGCTGCGCTGCGCTTGCGCGGGACTCAGCAGGGAACAGACCAGGAGCAGTGCGGTGGCACGCGTGACGAGCATGCGGAAAGCTTAGCAGGACAGCGACCGGGCGCGCGAGTCGTCGCGAACACTACTGATGGCCGGTCTGGATTCAGCACTGCTATAAAGGATCATGGGTACTACACCGCGCATTATTGTAGTCGGCGGCGGTTTCGCGGGCCTCTGGGCAGCGCGGGGATTGCGCTCCGCCAACGCCGACGTCTTGCTCATCGACAGGACTAACCATCACACCTTTCAGCCGCTGCTCTATCAAGTTGCTACTGCCGGACTCGCGGCACCTGCGATTGCCGCGCCCCTGCGGCATATCCTTCGCGAGCACGAGAATGTGACGGTGCTATTGGGAAACGTATCCACCATAGACGTCGGCGCCCGGCGAGTCATCGTCGGCCGAGTCGCACATGAGTACGACTTCTTGGTCATCGCGGCCGGTGTGATGCATACCTATTTCGGTCATGATGACTGGTTGTTACACGCTCCCGGCCTGAAAACGCTGGATGATGCACTGAGGATCCGCCGCCGCATCCTGACTGCGTTCGAGCGGGCCGAGGCTGCCGCGAACGACCTGGAGCGTGCAGCCTGGCTCAATTTCGTGATCGTCGGTGCCGGTCCGACGGGAGTAGAGCTGGCTGGTACGCTGGCGGAGATTGCGCGCCATACACTCAAGCGGGAGTTCCGGCGCTTCGATCCAGCCAAAGCAAG
>JAGRJB010000423.1 GCA_020442965.1 Pseudomonadales bacterium | reverse complement strand
GGTTAAGGTCCGCACTTTGCGCTGGAATTCCTGCGGGCGAGTAAACCGCCGCGCATCCAGTGCGCGGGCGGTCTCGCAAAATCCGACCCGCTGGCCCGACATGATGATGTGCATTGGCACGAACAGATCGTCGCAAATTGCGCCGTCCGGCAGTGGCGACCAAAGCGCGCGACGAATGGCGTAGATCGCCCCGGTGACCGCGCAGATACTATGCAGATTGGCGTGCGCGCGACGCACGGCAATTTCAAAATTCCACAGCGGTCCCAGTACTGTATCGCGCTCGGTCGAGGAGCTGTTCAGGTCCAGCGCGCCGCTAACCCCACCGAATTGCGGGTTAGCATGCAAGAAGCCAACGAGTGCTGCGACCGAGCGCTCGAGAAACCGGGGCTGCGTGTCCGCGAACACCACATACTCCGCGCGTGCGGCGCGCACGCCAGCATTCAGCGTACAAGCCTTGCCGCCAGGCGCGTCACCCTGCACGACCCGCGCGCGATCGCCGACCGCCTGGAGATATTCACTTAACTCGTAGCGCGACGTTGCATCGACAGCGACGATCAAGTCGACGCGCTCCGCCGGATAGTCCTGCGCCGCTAAGCTAACCACTTGCTCAGCAACGAGGCCCGGGGCCTCGCGTGTCGCCAATACGATCGCGACCGGATCGTCGGTGCGTGTTGATTCTCTGGCCGGTTTGTGGCGACGCCCAGCTGCAACGCTGGCGAGCGGATAGAGGATCCAACCGATCACGAGAACCGCAAGTGCAGCGCCAGCAATGAACAGCGCGATGGACAAGGTCAAGACTGGCTCACAGCCTGCGTCCCGGAAGGCATTGCCTGCCAGGAAGCCGGCGGAATTCTCCAGACGGGTTGTAATTTCTGACCCTCACCAAGGTACCAACTGACCATCGATCGCAAGCCGTTCTGCAACGTAACCGGCGCAACGAAACCGGTCTGAAAGACGGCGCTGGAATCGAACACTGTGCGGCTGGCCGCGAACTTGCGAATCCTGAAGGCGGACACCGGAAACGTCTGGCCGGTCAAGCGACCTAACAGATCGAGCGGCGACACCAAGGCTACCGCAAGCCCCAGCGGCACCGAGATAGCGGACGGCCGCTGCCCGAGCGCAAGCGCAATCTCGGTCGCGATCTGCCGCGACGACATATCGGGCTGATCGGCATAGTTGAACACACGTGTACCCGGTTGGCACTGCGCCCAAAGATAGAGCATCGCCGCAACCAGATTCTCGACGTAGCACATACTCTTTTGGTTGGCGCCCGATCCCACCTGTATGAAACGCCGCGAATGCAACTGGCGGATCAGCGCGTACATGTTGGCGAAGTTGTGCGGTCCGAAGACAACCGCCGGGCGCAGCACCAACGCACGGCGCTCGGGATCCGCGGCGGTCCACTCAGCTATCAACCTCTCGGCCGCCAACTTGGACGCACCGTACGGTAGCGCGGGGAACACGGGGCTCGATTCGCTCGGTTCGTCCGCGGTCGGACCGTAGACGGCAACCGATGACGTGAAGCAAAGATCAACGACCTTTTGCTCCTTCATCACCTGCAAGACCACGCGCGTGCCGTTCTCGTTGACATCGAAGTAGGTAGGCACATCGATACCAGTGTCGTGATGGGCCGCTGCAAGATGAAACACCGCTTCGCAGCCCTTCATCGCCTCAGGCACCAGCTCGATATCGCGTATGTCGACCAGCAACGAGCGCGCGAACGGCGCCGGCCACTCGGGTCGACACAGGTCCAGGTTGACCAGTTCGTGACCCGCCTTGGCCAGTTCTTCCACCAGGCACCGGCCGATGAAGCCGGACCCCCCTGTGACTAGGATCCTCATTACCTAGGAACTGTAACCGATTGACCATGCCAAAGTCGGCCTCTCAATCATCAAGATTCGTCAGTGGACGACAAAGGGTGAACGGCCGCCCAGTTGCGCGGCAGCGAATTGGCCGCAGCCCGAAATGTGGGGAAAATCTGGCTCGCAATGCGACAAAATATCCCCATGGCCTGGCCCCAATTCCTGCAGCGACCGTCGGTTGCTGGCTACACTTGCAAAACTGCTTGGCAACATCCGCGGTCGCCTGGAATTGTCGCGTGAGTCCGTCATCGCGAGGGAATGTGAGTTGAGAATCATTCAGTGGAGCCGACGCCGGGAAACGGCACTGCAGCGCGCCGTTTTTTCCGTGCTGAA
>JAGRJB010000422.1 GCA_020442965.1 Pseudomonadales bacterium | reverse complement strand
ACGACCAGTAGATCCTGCTCGAGCACCCAGATATCGTTTACGCCCGCGAGCCGATAGTGTGTCGTATCGAAAGTGCCGGCACCGACCGTGACGCGCTCGCTGCCAAGGCGCTCGACCTTGAGAGGCACCAGTGTCACCAGCACCGGTCGAGTGGCATCGGCACTCGCCTCGACCGAGGCAAGCCGCAGCATCTGTGTGCCACCCGCTGCGGCATCAAAATTGGCGACGTGCCAGCCGTCACCGGCAACCGGATGCGTACCCAGCGAGAAATGCTCTGGAACCGCGAGCTCCTGCTCGACTTCCCCAGCGGGTCCACGATAGTTCACCGCCAGGTCCGCACCGTCGACAGTGATGCGTGATGCGCCCTTGTACGCACCTCCGTTCCAATAGCTAACGAAAGCGTCCAGGGGTCGATAATCGGCGTCGACTCGCAAGGTGACACTGAACTGCGCATTGCGCGCAAACAGGTCGTGCCACATGAGCATGGTGCGACTGCCGTCAGGATGCACCATGAGCTGAAAGCGTTCCTCGCCGCGCGCGCGGCCGTCGGTGGCGCGATACGCATACTTGCCACTCGCACCACGTGTGATGCTGGCATTTGCGCCGCTATTCTCAGGGGCAGGCGCGGTCTGCGCCGCAACGGGCAGCGCGAGCAGCAACAAGAGCGTCTTGAATAAATCATGCATCGAATTTCGTCCTTGGCAACCGTCGTGACCGGGTTGCATTATGGAAAGTTTATGGGGCAAACATCGCAAGTTTGAACGCTGCGACTACTGATCGGCGCGTAAGATCGTCTAGCATACGGAATCCGTCCGGAAAATATTCGCCACCTGGAACTCAAAACATGCGCCATCCAGCCATCGCTCCAGCGGCCTGCGCACTCGTGATGCTCACGATCGCGTTGAGTTCCTGCAGCTCCCGGGGCGCTGACGAAATTGAGTGGGCGCGCGCCGCGCTGGCTCGTAACCCGGCGCTCGAACTGATCGCTGTCGACACCAAGACCGGCATATTTACCATCAAGGAGGTCGGTTCCGGCACCGTCCGGACGGTCGCGATTCAAGATATTGTTGCAGCACCGGCCGGCATGGCGGCGCGCACGGAGGCAGCGCCCACCCCGCTGACGGACCAAGCGCCGGCAGTGGGCGATAGCGCGACCCCAGATCCCGACCTTGCGAGCACCGATGTGGCGCCGCCCGCGGACAACGCTGCATCGGAACCTGTTAGCGAAGACCAGGCCGCAGCTCTGGCCACCAGCGGCACCGGCAAGACCTTGATGTCGGGACCAGGCTATTCGATCAGCCGCGCAGACAAGACCACGCAGCGACCAAGTGCGGCGCCTCCCGAGAGCGAGAACGGCAACGCTGGCATTGCGGTGGCAAGCGCCAGCGTCCCGGTCCGAGCGGAACCGATCATTTGCCAGGGGCAACGATTCATGCGCATCGATGGCCAGACGATCTCCAGCGCCGGTAATGCCATCGTCGCCGAAGACGGTTGCGATCTGCACATCACCAATACGCGTGTCCGTGCGGGCGGCGTGGCGATCACCGTGCGTAACGCCCGTGTGCACTTGACCAACAGCACGGTTGTCGGCCAAGCGGCATCGATAGAGGCATCGGGCAGCGCCGAAGTGTATTCCACCCGCACGACCTTCGAGGGCATCTCGCGCCGATTCGATGAGGCGGCAATCACGGATCTGGGTGGTACAACTTTCCGCTGACAAGCGTTCATGAAGACCAAGGCAGAGATCGTCAGCAACTGGTTGCCTCGCTACACCGGCCGCAAATTGGATGATTTCGGCGATTACTTTCTGTTGACCAACTTCGGCAGCTACCTGGAGACTTTTGGGCGCTTGACGGGCGCTGCAATCCAGGGCCTCGATCGGCCGATGCCGACAGCCACGTCCGATGGCATCACGATGATCAATTTCGGCATGGGTAGTGCGAACGCCGCCACGCTGATGGACTTGTTGTCCGCTCTAGCGCCCAAGGCCGTATTGCTCCTGGGCAAGTGCGGCGGGCTGAAGCGCAAGAATCAAATTGGCGATCTGATCCTGCCGATCGCAGCCATTCGTGGCGAAGGCACATCTAACGACTACCTGTTGCCAGAAGTGCCCGCGCTGCCCGCATTCAGCCTGCAACGTGCGGTCTCGACCGTGATCCGCGACCTCGGCTGCGACTACTGGACCGGCACGGTTTACACGACCAATCGGCGCGTCTGGGAGCACGATGACGACTTCAAGGAGTATTTGCGCAAGACACGCTGCATGGCGATCGACATGGAAACTGCGACGATCTTCGCCACGGGCTTCGCGAACTCCATTCCGGCTGGTGCATTGTTGCTGGTAAGCGACCAACCGATGATCCCGGAAGGCGTCAAGACGGAAATATCCGACAATCATGTCAGCCAGAAGTACGTCGAGCGTCATATTCGAATCGGCATCGAGGCGCTCGGGCTGATTCGCCGGCACGGCAAGAGTGTGAAACATCTACGCTTCGACGAATGATACGGCAGCAGCGCTAGTACGCTACAATCCGAACGCTCGGGGCGCATTGCGGCCCGCCACCGATTTAGTTAGTGCTTTGGCACGGACATTCAAACAGCTCGTCTTGAGCCCCACCAAGCGGCGCCTGCGGACGCTGCGGCGCAGCACGGTTCTGGCAAGTGCGGTGGGCAAAGCCAAGCAGCAATTGCGGGTGCAACAGGTCCCCGACAGGGACTTGCTCGACCGCATCTCGTTCGGCTGGGACAACGAGGCATGGTCCGCAAGCCCCGAATTCCAGCAAG
The DNA here is from genome assembly GCA_020442965.1 of Pseudomonadales bacterium. Taxonomy (GTDB): domain Bacteria; phylum Pseudomonadota; class Gammaproteobacteria; order Steroidobacterales; family Steroidobacteraceae; genus CADEED01. Next base: position 4,106 of record JAGRJB010000422.1, on the reverse strand, counting down.
CGATGCTGCGGGAGGCGCGGGCGCCACGCACTACAGTGCTCGAATGCGGAACCGGCATCACGACGTTGCTATTGGCGATGTTGATCGACACCCGCGGAATTCACAGCTGGGCCCTGGAGCACGACCGCACCTGGTATGACACGATTCAGCAACGACTTGCCAAGTTCTCGCTACCAAGCAGTCATATTGCGCTCGCGCCTCTCAAGAACTACGGCGAGTTCGACTGGTACGATGTGGCGCAAACCACGCTGCCTGAAGCGTTTGGCTTGGTTGTCTGCGATGGTCCACCGGGTGGTACGCGCGGCGGGCGATACGGGCTCATGCCGACGATGCTGCAGCGTCTCGTGCCCGGCGCGCGCATTTTGTTCGACGACACCCAGCGCGCGGAGGAACACAGCATCATGCAGCATTGGCTCAAGAACTACTCACCCCAGCTGCGGCTCGTCGCCGAACACGACAGCTACTCGATCCTGGAATTGGTGGCCTAGGGAACCTGCGCTTGCGGCGAGCGACCCAATGTCAGCACCGCGAATGCCCCGAGTGCCAACACGGGCACGATGTACGTCAGGCCTTCGGCATAGCCGCCATGCTGATCGTACATGTAGCCAAGGAAGGGCGGGCCGAATCCCACGCCAGCATAGAAAGCCACAAACATCCAGCCGTACAGCTTGCCGTAGGCCTTGATCCCGAAGTAGCGCGCGGTAAAGAATGGCAGCAGGTCGACCTCCGAACCAGCCGCGAGACCGATGGAGATTACCGCGAATTTGACTGTCATCATGCTCGCAGGGCCACTGATAAGGAGCAGACAACCCAACACTGGCATGATCAAAAATGCGGCCGCGACGTACGGCGGATGAAATCGATCGACCAGGTAGCCACAGCACGCCCCCAGAAGAGTGGCCTCGTACCACAACGGGCGAGCGCCAGCAGGAACAGGTAGAACGACAGAACCGTTGGACCGACCTGCGTCATCGCGAACATCCCAAGCGACAGAGTGGCGAGCGAGCTGATAGCGATGCGTCGCACGCCATAGCGATCGGCGAGAAATCCCACGGTCGGCCCCGTCAAGACAAACCCCGGTGTGAGGATTGTCTTGGCAAACGACACCTCCGCTCGGGTCCAGGGAAACGCTTCCGACAACGGTCCTACCAGGATGCGGCCCTCTCGCAAGTTGTCCGCCGGTCGGTATCCGCACTTTCCGCAGGTTGACGTAGCGGGTTCGCGATCGCAGTCTCGGTACGGCCATCGTCGCAAAGCGGCTTCAATGTCGAGGAGAGTCTTCAGATGTCAGAGCCAACCGTCGATCTCAGCTCCATTCGCGGCGACTGGGATTTTCATACGCGCTACGTCACCAACGCGATGGATCAGACCCTGAAGCGCTTACACAAGAATTGGCGAGCCTTGAAAGCGCAAGCACCTGCGGCTGGCCAAGTGCCGGTGACAGGCGAATTGATGGAGGAGTTCATCGAGGCTTGTCGACAGACGCGCGCGCTCACGGACGACATCTTGCTGATGCGAGACACGCAAACTGCCAAGACGCGCGCCCGCAGCAAGAAGACTCGCGCTGGCGACAAGAAACCCCGCGCGAAGAAGTAGCCCCAACGACTCTGCAGGAGGTAGGTATGCGGCCGCACGTAGAATTTGTTCAGCAGGAAGATCTCGTGTGGCACGCCGCCGAGCTGCATAAAGGCAATGGGCTAGCACGACAGCGCAACCTGTCCTACGACGAAGAGAACGGTGCCGCCTCGACCCGCGTGATCTTCGACCAAGCCTGGAGCCGCCCGGCGGGCTACCACCACGCGGATGTGGAATGGTATGTCCTGCAGGGCACGGTCAAACTCGGCGAACGGCTGCTGACCAAGGGCTCCTATTTCCGCGCCCCAGCGGGGCTTGCAATACCCGCAATGGAAGTCGCGGCCGGTACCGATGTGCTCATTTTCCGTGAGTACGGTGACTGGGGTTTCTCCTTTTCGAGCAAGAATCGCAGCCGCCACGTCTCGCGTGGTGGCAACACCGCATCCGACGAACCTGGCGAGCTAACGATTGTCGATACGGGTCGCCAAGAGTGGATGCCGAATCTGTACGAAGGCGATACCCAGCGTTTCCTCAAGCTGAAATTACTCTATGCGGATCCACCGGCAGCCGACAATAACAACTCGGGTTTCGTGACGTTGCTCTGCTGGGCGCCGCCCGGGTGGTCGGACGACCGCATGGTGCATCATCCGGTGTTCGAGGAATCCTATTGCATCGACGGTGACATGGTGTACAACTTTGGCTCACTGGAAGCAGGCGCCTATTTCTTTCGCCCGGCCAAAGTGAAGCATGGCCACTTCATGGCCGGCGAGCGGCGGGGCTGGACCGGCGTTTTTCGCCTCGACGGCAGCCTGATCAATTGGATCACGATCAACGAACGGATCGTCGCTGAAGGTGACGCGATCAACTATGACCCCAAAACGCAAGCGCCGGTGATCGCCGGTATTCCGGTTCGCTCCAGGTCGACGGGCCCGTGGGATCTGGATGGTCAATAGCTAAGCAGGCGCATGGGCAACCGTCAGTCGGTCGAGCTCTTCTTTTGTAGCGCCTGCCCATGGTCCTATCTCGCGTTCGTTCGGCTGAATGAAGCCGCATTGCGCACAGGTGCGAACGTCCGCTATCGACCCGTCATGGCTGAACCCTTGTATTGGGATGGTGCCTCACTCCACGCTGAAGTCGGCCACGCTGACGCTATCGTCACAGCGAGAATACACTACGCCACCAAGAACCTTGCCGACTGGGCACGATTCGCCGGTGTATCGATCAAGCGGACATCCTCTTTGCCTGGCGAAATGGAATTCGCGCAACGTGCCATCGTCGCCGCCATCGATGCAGGCCGCGGTAGAACGTTCGTCGAGGCATTGTTCGCTGCATACTTCGGGGTTGGCCACGATATCAGCGAGCGCTCGGTCGTTCTGCGCATCGCAGCTGATTGCGGCCTGACTGGCGTCGACTTTGAACAGCGTGCCGACTCGGCGACAGCCGCTGCGGCGATCGAAACCAACACGCACGAGTTGTTAGCGCGCGGCGGCTTTGCCGCGCCGACCATGTTCGTCGGCAGTGATATGTATGTCGGCAACGACCGGGTGCCGTTGGTCGAGTCCGCGCTGATGCGCGCCGCGGACCGGCCGTTCATCGCGCCCGGCGAACACGACCGCCTGTAAACCCCAAGAAACCTAGTGCTTGTGGTCGTTACCGTGCGGGTGGTCGTGTGAATGGCCATGCGATTTCCGCTGGCTGTGACCGCTCGTGTCCTGACCGTGGTCATGACTATGCGGCGCACCCGAATCCAGCGTATGGCCGACGGTTCGGGTCGGCCGCGACGCACGAGCTTGCGCGGCTGGCTTGCGCCAGCCAGTTCCTCGCAACTGAAAGCTCGATGAAGACAGCACTCTAACCAAACGCGGTTGGTCGCACTGTGGACACGTTCTGGCGCCGCGCGCTGCCGATTTTTGCAACAGCTCTTCGCGATGCCCACAGGATTCACAGAGGTACTCGAAGATTGGCATATGACTCTGCTCTCAACCTACCTCACCGTAGTCTACGAACTATAAGCGGCCAGTGACTACCCGCAACCGGGTCTTTTGCGCTTGATAGGTAACGAAACGAGGCGCGCATCGGCTTATCATGCGCGCTGCAACCTAAATTCACCACAGGCTCAAACGTGAATCAAAAGACAGGCAATCCGTCACCCGGTGCGCCGACCAACGGCTGGGTCGCCATCTTGCTGTTCTCGCTGTTCGCGTGGACGATGAGCAACCTGGACCAATCGCTGTTCGGCTACGCCGTACCAGGGATCCTGCAGGAATTCAGCCTCGGGCTCGAGAGTATCGGCCTGATACTTTCGATCGGCTTCATCAGCGCGGCCGTGCTGGTCGTGCTGGCCGGCGTCGCCGCAGATCGGTACGGACGACGATTCACGCTCACCGCGCTGCTCGCCGGATCGGCGTTGTTCGTTGGCCTGCACGGGCTCGTCACGGATCTTACGCAGCTAACTATTCTGCGGGCGCTCGCTTTCGGTCTTGCCGCGGGTATCGCACCGATCACCGCTGCCTACGTCACTGAATCGGCCC
>JAGRJB010000421.1 GCA_020442965.1 Pseudomonadales bacterium | reverse complement strand
GATACGCCAGCGACAGGTACGGTGCTGCAAGAGGTCACCGTGACCGCGAGCAAACGCGGTGAGGAGTCTGCGCAGGATCTACCGGAAGCCATCCAGGCGATTTCGGGCGCGCAGCTGCAGAGCAAGGGTGCGGTCGAGTTCAGCGATTTCGCCGCGAGCGTGCCCAGTCTTTCGTACAACGACCTGGGGCCGGGGGACAAGAAGTATGTGATCCGCGGCATCAATTCCACCGGCGCGGCGACAGTTGGCGTCTACTACGACGAGGCGGTCATTACCGCCTCGAATTCGAATGACGGTGGCGGTCGCAATGCCGACATACGTCTCTTCGATCTCGACCGGATCGAGGTGCTTAAGGGCCCGCAAGGCACTCTGTATGGCGCGAGTTCGATGAGCGGTACGATTCGTTATATCACCCGCAAGCCGGTGTTCGACAAGCTGGAGGGCTACGTTCAGGGCGAGTATTCCGATACGTCGCAGGGCGGTACTAACTACAGTGTCAATGGAGCGATCAACCTGCCGATCATCGATGGACGGATGGCGCTGCGTGTCACGGGCTGGAATGTCGATAACAGCGGGTTTATCGATTCAGTTCGTATCCCGGCGGGCCCAATCGACAACAGCAACACGGAGGTCGCACGTGGTGGTCGCGTGACTTTGCGCTGGCAGCCGACTGACAATCTGAATCTGATCGCGACGAGCACGACCCAAACCGTCCACGCAGGCGGTTCTTCGCGTTATACGCCATCCGGCGTCATGTCGTTTGGAGACACTGCCGCTGGCTATCCACCGATTCCTGGCGGCGATCTTGTGAATACCGATCTTACTGTTAGTCCGTGGGACGAGAAGATCGGCGTATTTGGACTCACGGGCGAATATACGATGGCTCATGGCACGCTCACGGCGACCAGCAACTATTTCGATCGGAAGATCGATTACGCGTTCGACTCGTCGCCCATCCTGTTCTTCTTTGGAGTACCGATTCCGGCTCTGACTCTCCAGCCGCAGGAACGGCGGGTGATCTCGAGCGAGGTACGGTATGCGTCCAAGCTCGATGGTCCCATCAATTTCGTCGCGGGTGGCTATTTGCAGGACGAGAAGAACGACTTTAAGGTCCAAGTGGTCAAGTCGAATGTGTTCGGCGTCGTCAATGGCCCGTTCAGTCCGCTCGACGCCGATGATGCGCTGCAGAATCCGGACGGCAACACTTTTTTTGGACGCTTCGACAACAACAAGGTCAAGCAGTACGCGTTCTTCGGTGAAGTCAATTACAATATTACCGATAAGCTAACAGCAGTAGGCGGCGTGCGGTATTTTCATTCACGCCAAGACAGTCAACAAGACACGCTCCATCCCTTTGGAGGTTTCGGCCCTAACATTCCAATTGGCATCCAAGAGACGGCCGGCTCGGACAAGAAGACAACCTTCAAGTTGAACCTCTCCTACAAGTTCAATCCACAGGCGCTGGTCTATGCTACGGCGTCGCAGGGGTTTCGAGCGGGCGGGCGCAATTCGGCGGATCTGCCGTTCGCGAGCGATATTCCTCCAGGGTTCGGTCCGGATTCGCTGTGGAATTTTGAGATCGGCGAAAAGTCTGAGTTCCTCGACGGCAGATTGCGTTTGAATGCCGCGCTGTACCAGATTCGATGGACGGACATTCAAGTGCAGGGTGTCGACAATACCGGTGCGTTCGTGTTCATCACCAATGCGGGCAAGGCGCGGGTGGATGGTTTTGAGGTCGAGGCCAATGCGGTGCTCGCCCCAGGGCTGCAGTTTGACGTCGGAGCGGCCTATACGAACGCCAAGCTCACCGAAGATCAGCCGATCATTCCTAACAACCCGAATCTGGGCAAGAATGGGGATCGCTTGCCGAAGGTGCCGAAACTGCAATTCAACGCAGCGCTGGACTATTCGGTGGCGGTGGGTAATAGCGCAAACCTCGGCCTGCGCGCAGATGTAGGCTACCGGGGCGCAACGGATACCCAGTTCAATACGGCCAGCCCATTCAACGTGCCACTGGATTCGTATGCCGTCGTCAATCTGCGCGCCAAGCTTGATTGGAACGACTGGACGGTCAGCTTGTTCGCCAAGAACGCGTTCGATGAACGTGCCGAAGTTGATGCGATTTCCTCGGATCAGGATCCGCTGGCACGCTTGACGCTGCGGCCGCGCACGATAGGCGTGTCATTGAATCGCAAATTTTAGCGCTCCGCGACCGTGTTGCTCCGCAAGGGAGGCGCCGATGCGGAACGCGTGCTGGCGCGCGAGCGCGGACTCAATCGCAGTCTGACGTCGCGTCAGCTGACGATGATCGGCATCGGTGGCGCCATTGGCACCGGGCTCTTCATGGGCAGCGGTATTGCGATTGCTTACGCTGGCCCGGGTGTTCTCCTCAGCTATGTGATCGCGGGATTCATCGCGCTGACTGTGATGTACAGCCTGTCGGAAATGGCAGTGGCACACCCGACCCCAGGTTCGTTCGGCACGTATGCAGAGCTGTATCTCAATCCGTGGGCTGGCTTCCTGGTGCGCTACTCCTATTGGGCCTGCCAGGTCGTGGCGATTGGCGGCGAGGCGGTGGCAATCGGCCACTATTGCAATTTCTGGTTCCCGGGTTTGCCGATCTGGATATCCGCGCTCGCTGCGGGGGCCTTCATTTTCTTCATCAATGCGCGCTCGGTCACCAATTTTGGCAGCGTCGAATATTGGCTATCCACCATCAAGGTCACCGCGATCGTGGTGTTCATACTATTTGGTGCCGCGAACATCTTCGGGATCGGGGTCAACGCCGTCGGCTTCGCCAACTACTCAGCCGACGGTGGCCCGCTGCCGCACGGATTGAGCGGCGTGTGGATGGCCGTGATCATGGCGGTGTTTTCTTTCACCGGCATCGAAGTGATCGCCGTGACGGCCGGCGAGGCGAGCGATCCAAACAAATCGGTTCCGCGAGCCATGCGCACGATGTTGCTGCGACTGGCATTGTTCTACTTCCTCGCCCTCGCAGTCATTCTGGCTATTGCCCCTTGGAGTCAATCGGGTGCGAAGGAAGTAACAGAGAGCCCGTTCGTCAAGGTGTTCAGCAATTTTGGTTTCGGCTACGCCGCAGCGATCATGAACTTCGTTATTCTGAGCGCTGCACTCTCGAGCATGAATACCAATCTCTATCTTTGTTCACGCATGATATTTTCTCTGTCACGCGCTGGGTACGCACCGAAGGTACTCGGCGCCATCAATTCGCGCGGCACTCCGCTGCGTGCCGCTGCTTTGTCGATCTGCGGTGTGTTGCTGGCATCCATGGTCGCGTATTTCAGTGATAAGGCCTATAACTACCTGTTCGGCATTGCGCTGTTTGGAGCAATCCTCACGTGGCTTGTCATTCTCAGCTCACACTTGCGATTTCGCCGCCAGTATCCGGCGGCGAAGCGTGCTGCGCTGAGCTCCAGGGCGCCGTTCGCGCCATACTTGCAGTGGTTAGCTCTGCTGTTGCTGGTAGCAGTGCTGATCACCATGGGCCTCGATACGGAATACTGGAATATCGCGATCATCGTGGGTGTGCCGTGGGTAATTGTGGTGAGCGCTGCCTATTTCATAGTGCGCAGCCGGCGATCGAATGCATGACGCCGATTTTCTAGTCATAGGTGGCGGAATCGCAGGCATCTCCGTTGCCGCTGAGCTCGCTCGTTCCGGCAGCGTTCGTGTTCTGGAGCAAGAGTCGCATCTCGGTAGTCATGCGACTGGCCGATCCGCTGCGCTATACGCTCCCTCCTTTGGCAATGATGTCATTCGGCGGCTGACAGCTGCGAGCGGTGCTTTTTTTGGTAATCCACCGGCCGGCTTTGCTGATCACGCTCTAGTGCGCCCGCGCGGCGTTCTGCATGTCGTAAGTGGCCGTCAACAGGACCTGCTGCGGTCGGCTCGCAGGGAATGGCTGGGTGCGGGCATCGAGGTCGAACAGATCGATCCCAGGCTTGCCCGTCAATGGGTCCCGGCATTGCGCTTGAACTATCTCGTCGCAGCGCTGCACGAACCGGGCGCGCTGGACATAGACGTCGATCACTTGTTGCAAGGCTATTTACGCGATCTCACGTCGCGCGGCGGATCAGTCTCGCGTCGTTGTCAGGTGTCCTCCCTGCGATGCGAACGCCAGCAGTGGCGTGTAGTTACCACGGGTGGGGAATTCAGAGCACGGGTCGTCATCAACGCGGCCGGCGCCTGGGCTGATCAGATCGCGCAATTGGCGGGCGTGGCGCGCTTGGGCTTGCGGCCACTGCGGCGCACCGCGGTGATCTTTGCGCCTTCGCCACACGAACATGTGACCGCTTGGCCTGCGGTCACAGATTTGGCCGGAACATTCTACTTCAAGCCCGAAGCCGGCAAGCTGCTCGCATCGTGCGCTGATGAGACGCTCTCCGAGCCATGTGACGCGGCGGCGGACGAATGGGACGTCGCTGTGACAGTTGAGCGCGTGCAGCAGGCGACCGATCTCACTATTTCGCGCATCGAGCATCGATGGGCCGGATTGCGCACGTTCACCATCGATCGCAGTCCCGTAATCGGTTTTGATCCAGAGCAGCCAAGCTTCTTCTGGTTTGCGGGGCAGGGTGGATACGGCATACAAGCTGCGCCTGCGATGGCGCGGGCCGCCGCTGCTCTAGCGCTGCGTGTTGCTTGGCCCGAGGACCTGGCTGAACTGCGACTGCACCCCGCCGAAATCGCACGCGATCGACCGGGCATCGCCAGCTTCTAGGCCCCCTATCGTACAATCGTCTGGGGGGGCGGTTTTCATGGGCACGCGCGATACACAGCAGCGAATCATCGATTGCGCTATCGAGCTTTTCAATGAGCTCGGTGTCAAGGCGGTTTCGCTGAAACGCGTGGCGGAATCGCTCGGGATCAGCGCTGGCAATTTGCACTACCACTTCCGAACGAAGGAAGACGTTGTGCTGGCGATCTTCGATCGCATTCGCAACGATTCTTCGCAGGTCAGCGCAGACGACTTGCAGACTCCGACCGTAGCGCATATGCACTTCATGTTTGAGCGATACGCATCGCTCGTTTGGCGCTATCGATTTTTCTTCCGGGAGTTGTCCGCTCTGACCGACGCGATTCCGTCCGTGCGCCGACGCTACTTCGAGAATCGTCGCGAGCACATGGCGTCTCTCGAGCAGTTCTTTGAGAAGCTGATAGAGGTGGGCGTAATGCGACGGCCGACACCGCCGACCACAGTCGCAACGCTGGTCACACTCAGTTGGATGGTGTCAGATAACTGGCTCTTCTATCAGGACGCGGACTCCGATGGCAAACACAAAGAGTTGGTCGAGCGTGGGTTTGATCTCGTCATGGCAATATTTCAACCCTATCTGTGCAGCTAACAGAACAATCTACGGAGCACTTGAACATGCCGCAAACGACAGAGTGCGTAGTATTCACCGCGGCCGATGTCCGCCGGTTGTTGCGCTACCGGGATTGCATTGCGGTGATAGAGCGAGTGATGCCTGAAGTATCCAGGCGCAACGTGCAGTTACCGTTGCGCCAAGCGTTCCAGGTCGCCGGCGGCGCTGGAATGTTCGGTGTCATGAACGGCGCCGTCGGCACCCCAGCGTATTTTGGCTCCAAGCTCATTAGCATGTTTCCTGGAAACATCGCACTGGGTCTTGTTTCGCACGTGGGCGTTTTCGTGCTATTCGACGGCAAGTCAGGTCTGCCCGTCGCACTGCTCGAGGGCGGAACGCTCACCGCAATTCGCACGGCCGCTGCAACCGCGGTAGCGACCCGGCACCTCGCGCGCGCCGACTCGAGACGGCTGGCGATGATCGGTACCGGCGAGGAAGCGCAAACACACCTGGAAGCGCTCCAGGAGATCTACGCGCTAGACGAAATTCTTGTCTGGGGCCGCAACCGCGCAAAGGCCGCGGCGCTCGTCAGCAAGAATGCGGGTAAGCTGAACACTGCGCTACGCGTTGTGGACAGCATCGACGCGGCCGCGGCGGCTGCCGATATCATCTGTACCGTCACCTCCGCGAAGGTTCCGATTCTCTTCGGCCGCCAATTGCGGGCGGGGCAGCATATCAATCTCGTGGGGTCGTCTATCCCGACGACCGCGGAAGCTGACAGCGATGCAGTGATGCGCTCACGCTACTTCGTCGACTACCGAGAAAGCGCTTTGGCGCAGGCGGGGGAGTTGTTGAACGCGATCCAGTCAGGGTTGCTGACCGCCGACCACATACGCGGCGAAATCGGCTCCGTCATTGCAGGTGATATTGTTGGACGGGAATCCGCCTCGGATATCACGGTCTACAAGTCGTTGGGTATTGCAGCTCAGGACATCGCCGCCGCGGCGTGGATCTATGAACAGGCGCGGGACGATGACTCATTGCAGCGAATACGCTTGTGATCGCCGCTCGGCTTGACTTGCCGTCGCCAGCATCCTCTCCACAGGGGCCGTTGCTAACGACACTATCGAGACTTACGCCCACGATCGCCGCACCGGTCGACTGACTGCCACGGATTGCATAACGACTCAATATTTTCGCAGGTCATGCCAACAGCGGACGCAGATCTGTGAGCGCATCAACG
>JAGRJB010000420.1 GCA_020442965.1 Pseudomonadales bacterium | reverse complement strand
ACCATTGAACTACACCCGCGCACGGCGATTGGAGAGAATAGCCATTGCCAGGTTTTGCGACAACCAGCGACGATCACAATGCCCAATTCTCGAGCCCGCGGCGTTCTGCCAGACCACCTCGTAGCGATGGCCCTGCCCATGGAGTCGCGTGGTCTCCTGGAGCGCGCCGGCGCGCCGCTCTTGTATACGGGCGTCGGCAAGGTACTCGCCGCGATGTCGCTCTCGCGACGACTGGCCGACTACCGCCACGCTGGCGCTCAGCGACCGTTGGTCGTCAATTTCGGGACAGCCGGTAGTCGCACACTCGCCGCCGGCACTTTGGTCGCTTGCGATCGATTCACCCAACGCGACATGGACGTGAGCGGCCTCGGCTTCGCGATCGGCGAGACGCCGTACGATGAGGCTCCGACCGTTCTCGCCGTACCGCGCCTCTTCCACGATTTGCCTCACTACGCGTGCTCGACGGGTGACTCATTCGCAACGCACGAGCATGCCATCGAGGGCAATGTAATCGTCGACATGGAAGCCTTTGCGTTGGCTCGGGTTTGCCTCGCGGAGGGCGCGCGCTTTGCCTGTGCAAAGTTCGTGACCGACGGCGCCAACAGCGCGGCCGCTGACGACTGGCGAACCGGACTCGACGACGCCGCGAGTGCTTTTGCGCAATTGTATGCGACCCTGCCACGATGAGCGCACGGGACCTGGAAGAATCCGCCCAACGTCATCGCTCGATTCGCAGCTTCGTCAAACGCGCCGGTCGTACGACGGCAGGTCAGGCACGCGCGCTCGAGGAGCTGTGGCCTCGCTACGGTATCGAGTATTCAGCCGACGGGCTGGATCTGGACGTTGTCTTTGGTCGTCGGGCACCGCGTGTGTTGGAGATTGGCTTCGGCAATGGCGAACATCTCGCCGCGCTCGCTGCTGCCGATCCAGAACGCGACTATCTCGGCGTCGAAGTGCATCGCCCAGGCGTCGGTCACTTGCTACTGCTGGCTGAGGCCAATCACTCCACCAACGTGCGCGCGATCTGCCATGACGCGGTCGACGTGCTAACCAGTCAGATCCCGGCGGACTCGCTCGATGAACTCCTGATCCTGTTCCCAGATCCGTGGCACAAGAAGCGCCACCACAAACGGCGACTGATCCAGCCTCCCTTCATCCAGCTCGCGGTCTCGCGCCTGAAAATGGGCGGCGTGTTCAGGCTGGCGACGGACTGGCAGCCATATGCGGAGCAGATGCTGGAGCTTCTGAATGCCAGTCCGTCGCTACGCAATCTTTCCTCGACTAACGACTGGATCCCACGTCCCGACGAACGCGCACCCACCCGTTTCGAGCGCCGCGGTGCGCGGCTTGGACACGGAGTCTGGGACCTGGCGTTCGAGCGAATCGCCCCCCCGGAATCTGCTGCGGCTCCGGTCGTATCCAACCGCCATTAGCACTGATACGTTGTTGGGCAGCAGCGAAGTCCTCGACACGGAAGTAGTACAGCCAATGCGGGTGTTTGGCATCGGGATCGTTCAGCATGCCGCCGGCCTTGGTGATCGAAGCGATGCTCCGATCGACATCCGCAACGCCGACGTAACCGCACCAACCGCAGCCCTGCTCTGCCACCCCCAGGACACCGCTGTAGAACTTGGACGCAGCGTCCGGATCACTCGTCATCGGCTCATTGTCGCGCTCCTCACCAGAGGCGAGACCGGTGCTGTGAGTTCAGCTCAGGAAACTTGCGCGAATACCGACGACCACGAATTCCACGGCCAGAGCGCCCAGTATCACGCCAAACAACCGATTGGCCACATTGGTGCCCGTCACCCCGATGATGCGCATCAACGGTGTCGCCACCCACATCGCCAGCAGACAAAGCGCCAACACGGAGAGCGCACATAGAAACAGCGCAGCGAACTTGATCGGATGTTGCGTAATGGGCACGGGGCCAAACCACAACAACATCGTCGTCAACGCGCCAGGGCCAGCCATCAGTGGAAAGGCGAGCGGAAACACCGATACGTCGGCACGCCGACGATTTTCAGCCTGTTCGTCGGTCGTCGTGCGTGTGCCCGATTCGCGCGCAAAAACCATTTCGAGTGCGATGAGAAACAGCAACAACCCGCCGAAAATGCGAAATGAATCGATCGATATCCCCATGGCGCTCAGAAAGGTTGCACCCCCCAAAGCGAACAACAGCAGGATCGCGCTCGCAACGACCACGGACTTGATCGCCATGCGGTGCTTGTACTGATCGTTTGCGCCTTCGGTGAGGCCCGAGAAAATCGGAATCAATGAGATCGGTTCTACAACCACGAAGAACACGATGAAGAATTTAATCAACTGCTCGAACATGATGCTGTGCGCCAAATATTCCGACTTGAAAGCAAAGCGTTCCGGGAGCAACATGATCTTGCGAGTCGCGAACGCGCGCGCAGCATAGCAGCGGCGCACAACGCTCGCGATGTGGTTGGATCGAATGTTGGGGGCGTTTCGGAGGGTATTGCGATGCTCAATCCTCAGCCCAGCGTGGGCGACTGGTACCGTTTCAAGGACGGTGAGAAGTTCGAGGTCGTGGCGATCGACCACGACGACGGCACGATCGACCTGCAGTACTACGATGGCACCATCGAAGAACTCGACATGGAAGACTGGGTCGCTGAAGCCAGCGCTGGTCGGGTCGAATCAATCGAACCCCCGGAGGATTGGAGCGGGTCGGTCGACGTCGATCCGGATGACGACGAGCCAGTATCGGCCGAAAGCTATTATGTAGACGACGAAAAGCGGCAGTACGCTAGCCGTCTCGACGATCTGGATCTGTTCGAATAACACCGTCGGCTAACAACGTCGGCTCGACGCTGGCGTCGAGCAAGACATAGCCATCCAGCACGACCACCTGCACGGGCGTCAGTGCCCGTCCCGCACAAGGGCCCGCGACACACAGCCCGGTTGCCTTCTCGAACAATGCGCCGTGGGAGCGGCAGACAATCAGGCTGCCATCCGGCGTCAGAAACCGATCTGGCAGCAGGTTGAGCCCGTGTCCCGCGTGCGGACACCGGTTCACATACGCGGCGACACCACTCGTGGTGCGCACGACGAATCCGCGCAGCGGCCAGTTACCCTCGCCCACCGAAAACCCACGACAACCCGACGGTTCCAGCTCGGCTACCGAGCACAACACCCGTTCGAGATCAATTTCCGCCATCGCGCTACTGGCCGGGTTTGCCCGCCGAACCCAAAGCGCTGTCGACCAAGCCGGTACGCATCATGTACCAGAAGAGCACAACGCCGGGGATCGCCGCGACGGTCGTCAGTAGATAGAAATTGACGTAACCCATACTCTCGATCAGAGCACCGGCGGTCGTACCGGTCAGCAGGCGCCCAATGACACTGGCTCCCGCGGTGATCAGAGCGTATTGCGACGCGGTAAAGCGCAGATTGCAGAGCGCCGAAAAGAACGCCACGACCACCACGCCACCAAAGCCACTGGCGAGATTCTCAAAACCGATCGCCCCGGCCATACCCCAGTTGCTGTGGCCGGCAGCCGCCAACAACGCAAAGCTCAGATTTGAGACAGCCATCAACACGAGCGCGAACAAGACGGAACGTTGCATGCCCATGCGTGAATACAGCACGCCACCGATGAATATCCCGACGAGATAGGCCCAGAATCCCAGCCCGACATCGTAGACTGCGATCTCGTTGTTGCTGAAGCCGAGATCGTTGAAC
>JAGRJB010000419.1 GCA_020442965.1 Pseudomonadales bacterium | reverse complement strand
CCACGCAGTTCCATCCGGAATTCACCTCGACGCCGCGCGATGGGCATCCGTTGTTCACCGGTTTCGTGCGCGCGGCACGCGCCAGCCGCGCCGCGCAGTTGCCCGCGGTTTCAGAGGCATGAAGTTAGCGGGCGCTTCGATCGGCCCCGATCGTCCCTTCTTTCTGATCGCGGGGCCCTGTGTCATCGAGAGCGCGGCGCTTACGCTGGAGATTGCGTCCAGGCTGCGCGATATCACGGCGCGACTCGCTGTGCCGTTCGTTTTCAAGGCGTCGTTCGATAAGGCCAACCGGTCCTCGTCCAAGAGCTATCGCGGACCTGGTATCGACGCTGGTCTCAAAGTGCTGGCTGACGTGAAGCGCAAACTGGGCGTGCCGGTGTTGACCGATGTACACGAGGACACGCCGCTCGCGGATGTCGCCGCCGTGGTGGATGTGCTGCAGACGCCGGCGATGCTTTGCCGGCAGACCAACTTCATCGTAAGTGTGGCCTCGCAGGGCAAACCCGTGAACATCAAGAAGGGCCAGTTCCTCTCGCCTTGGGAAATGCAGAACGTGGTCGACAAAGCGCGCGGCACCGGCAACGCAGACATCATGGTTTGTGAGCGCGGCTTTTCGTTCGGCTACAACAATCTGATCTCCGACATGCGTTCGCTTGCGATCATGCGCGCCACCGGTGCGCCAGTCGTGTTCGATGCGACGCACTCGGTACAGCTACCGGGCGGACAGGGTGGTGTGTCGGGCGGGCAACGTGAGTTCGTACCGGTGCTGGCGCGTGCGGCGATCGCGGCGGGTGTGTCGGGACTCTTCATGGAAACCCATCCGAATCCCGCCGCGGCGCGCTCCGACGGGCCGAACGCCTGGCCGCTCGATCGAATCGAATCATTACTAACTACGCTTGTCGAGCTTGATCGCGCGGTCAAGCGGCAACCGTTTGAGGAATCCCTGCTATGAGTCGTATCGTTGACATCGTCGGGCGCGAGATTATCGATTCGCGTGGCAATCCCACGGTCGAGGCGGACGTGCGGTTGTCGAGCGGCGTGATGGGCCGCGCGGCGGTGCCATCGGGTGCTTCGACCGGCACGCGCGAGGCCGTCGAGCTGCGCGACGGCGACAAGAGGCGTTACTTCGGCAAAGGCGTGCTCACAGCCGTCAAGCACGTCAATACGGTGATTCGCAAGTCGCTACTGGGCAAGAACCCAGCGGATCAAGCCGCGATCGATCAGAAAATGATCGATCTCGATGGCACCGACAACAAGTCCCGACTGGGCGCCAACGCGTTGTTGGCAGTGTCGTTGGCCAATGCGCAGGCGGCGGCGCGCGATCAGAACCAGAGCCTGTGGCGCTATCTTGCGCGCGGCCGCAAGCCCGTGATGCCGGTGCCCATGATGAACATCATCAACGGCGGCGCACATGCGGACAATAACCTCGACGTGCAGGAGTTCATGATCCTGCCAGTGGGTGCCAAGTCGTTCAGCGAGGCGGTGCGTCAGGGCGCGGAGGTATTTCATACGCTCAAGGCGATCCTGAAGGGCAAGAAGCTCGCGACCTCGGTGGGCGACGAGGGCGGTTTTGCGCCCAACCTCGATTCCAATGATCAGGCGCTCAAGCTGATCTTGCAGGCGATCGAGAAGGCTGGCTATGAGCCGGGCAAGGATATCTACCTCGGGCTCGACGTTGCCAGTACCGAGTTCTTCGCCAAGGGCAAGTACCAGCTGCACGGCGAGGGCCGTGAGTTCACGGCGCCGCAGTTCGCCAAATATCTGGCACGGCTGGTGGACAAGTATCCGATCATCACCATCGAGGATGGCATGGCGGAGGCCGATTGGGATGGCTGGGCGGGTCTGACCAAGTTGTTAGGAAAGCAGTTGCAGTTGGTGGGCGACGATCTGTTCGTGACCAA
>JAGRJB010000418.1 GCA_020442965.1 Pseudomonadales bacterium | reverse complement strand
TGTTGAATGCTGATGGTGGGATAGCCGAAGCGGGCGGTGAACTCGAGTGGATAGATACCATTGCCGTTGACGATGCAGTTGAGATCCATGTAGCCCACGAAGCCTTCGCGGGCCATCAGCGATTCCATTTTCTTCAGCGTCGAGCTGAACAGCTTGTTAGGCCCCGACCAGAACATCGTGGTGCCCATTTCCCCGGTCGAGGGGCCAATGTTGCCGGGAAACAGCTTCTTGTGTTCGAAATTCACGTTGATGGGATAGACGAATTCGCGACCATTGAAAAATGCGCCGACGGCGACTTCGACGCCGGTTACTCGCTTCTGCAGCTGAAATACCTTGATCTCGTCGGGAAATGACTTCTTGTAGGCGCCTAACACGCGGATCACGTCTTCGCCGTCGTCTTCATCGCCGACGAACAGCCGACGCTTGACGTTGCCAGCCTCACCGCTCGGCTTGATCACATAGCGATCAGGATTGTCGTGAACATAGACGATCGCACTGTCGAAGTCCGTGAATTCGCGATACGGCAGGATGTTGACGCCGCTCTTGCGTAGCTCGTCCTGACCAAACGAGCGATCATCCTCGAGCCGATCGGTATACGGCGTGCCACCAATCACCTTCTTACCGGCCGTGCGCAACTCGGCGGCGAGTGCGCCGTGGCCCAAGGTGTCATCGAATACGATCACATCGGCCCAAGCCACCTCCGCGCGCCAGTCGGCGCATTTCGGCACGAAGCCATCGCCGATATCGCGCTCTTTCTCCGCATCGATGTAATACTTGACCTCGTGCCCCTCTTTCACGATCTGCCAGGCAATATCGCTGATCAACGCTGACCATGACACGAACAGGAATCGGTGTTTACTCATCCGACGGGAATCGTCCGCAGCGATTTGAAGACCTCTTCGATGAACTGATTGCGTTGCGCCTTGAATTCCTGTGCCTGCTGAACGGACGGTTTGAACGACTCGACCGCGGCGCGTGTGACGACGCCGTGCTCAGCCAACAATGTTTCCAATACTAACAAGCGTTCACGATCGATCCAGACCTGCGCGGCCAGTTCCACGAGCATTCGCACCGTCGCATCGGTAACGGGGTCCGGCAGATACACCGGATTGTCGCCGGCAATCGGCGTACCGGTCTCCGGCGTTTGTTTGGCGTACGCGGCGGCATCCCAGCTCTCGACCATCGGTCAGCCCTTCACCGCGTACCAGTGCTTCATGTATCCCGGACCACCGGCGCGATCAGGCAGGGCGGCCGCCTTCAGTACGCTGAATCCCGCGTGCCGCAGGATCGCCGCGAGGTCGCAGTCACAGAAGTCCTGGGAATATGGCTCCCCATTGTGACGCGCGTCGCAGTAGCGGTGGTAGCGTTGGTACGGCGATTGATCCTGAACGCCATTGAAGTCGTAGATTGCGAACACGCCGCCGGGACGCAACACGCGTAGTGCCTCGGCAACCGTATCCCGGACGATGCGCTGCGGCAATTCATGAAACACGATAAACGCGAACACCAGGTCGAAATGATCGTCGGGCATACGCGTGTCTTCGACGAGACGCTGCGCGAACGTCACCTCACTCCCCAGCATCGAAGCGCGCCGATGCGCGGCGCGCAACATCGCGACGGAATGATCAATGCCGATCACTTCGGCTTTCGGGAAGCGCATTTTGAATGCGGTAGTACTCTGGCCAATCGAGCAGGCAAGATCGAGTACGCGCGCGACATTGCCGTCGGCGGGCGGGGGCACGAGGCTCACGAGCTTGGCGTGCAGTTCGTCTTTGTCGTTCTCGCCGCGGAAAAATACCTTAGTGCCATGGTGATAGAGAAAGCCGCCGAGTTCGTCCTTGAAGTAACCACCCGGCTGCAAATGAAAATGCACGTTGGTATACGGCGGGTGCACGAACTTTGGATCGAGCTCGAGGCGCGCCGGGCCCCGTTCATCCCATGCGTCCAGTTCGGCAAGCAGTTGCTCGCGCTGCGCCTGGTAGGTGGCGCTCAGTTTGGTCCACTTCATTTCCTGCTGCGAGCGCGTCAGTCGGTTGCGCAGATGGGTGAGCGGTAGCGATTCGAGGAACGTACGAATTTCCGCAAGCTCACCGAACTTCGCGCCACGGCGTACTTCCTCAGCTTCAGCCGCTTGATTCAGTCGGCGCTCGAAATCTGCGCCTGAGCCCAATATGTACTCGCGGAAACCCTCAACGAAGTCGAGATACGATCCAGCAGTGCGCGAGGCGAGTGGCGGCAAAGTCTCAGGCACAGCAGTTACCGGTGCATTCATCTGTATATCCGTACATAAATGGAACGCAGAGTCACTTTAATTGACAAGCCCGGCCGCTGCCAGTGCCCCAAAGACCTCGATCGGCAGGGAGTTGCGGGCATAATGGCGCAGCAATATCCGCTTCAGTCGCGCACGTCGCGATCACATGTGCTGGGAGGCAGTCTATGAACCTGTTCGATCTCGTGAAATCGCAGTTGGGGGACGAGGTGATCGCCAAGGTCGCAGGCACTGTCGGCGAAACTCCCGCGGCAACAGCCAAAGCACTGACTGGCGGCGCCGTCCCGGCCTTGTTGGCCGGAATCGTGAGCAACTTCGGTAGTAGCGAGAACGGGGCGGCACGGTTGCTCGATCTCGTCTCAGCGGGAAAGCACGATGGCAGCTTGCTGAACAACCTCGCCGGTGCCCTGGGCGGTGGCGCGCAGACAGACGCGATACTCAACACTGGCAAGAGCCTGATGGGCACGATGCTCGGCAGCCGCGGCGATGCCGTGACCGATCTACTCAGTGCGTTCGCGGGTGTACGGCGCTCGTCGGCGTCGTCGCTCCTGGGCATGGCAATACCGGTCATCCTGAGCGTGCTCGGCAAACAGAAGGCCGCGGGCGGCTTGAATGCCGCAGGCCTGTTCAGCGCACTCGGCGCCGTCAAAGGCCTGTTGCCGAGCATTGCGCCTCCCGGCCTGGCGGCGGCGCTTGGGATGGCGGACTTGGGCGGCGGCGCGGCGCCTGCGGCACCCTCCACCCATGCGCCAGCGACAACTCCGGCGGCCACGCCGATTCCCGCCTATGTGGAACCGGAACGCAAGCCGTCGATCGTCCCGTGGCTGATCGTGCCGATCGCAGCGATCCTGCTGTTCTTCGGCCTGCGCAACTGCCAGCAAAAAGAGCCGGCCGCGGTCGTCTCGCCGCCAGTCTCGGAACCGCTGCCGGACGCTGCACCAGCAGCCCCAGCGGAAACGGTCGAGTTGCAGGGCGATGCGAATTCCGCCGCCGCTCGGCTGCTGGCTTTCCTGCGCAACGCTGACGATACCAACGTGCCGCGCGCGTTCGTGCTCGACAATCTCAATTTCGACAGCGCCACCTCGAACCTGGACGCGGCATCGTCACGCACCATCGACGACGTGGCCAAGGTGCTCGCGGCCTACCCCAGCGCCCACGTCGAGCTACAAGGCCACACTGACAGCAGCGGCGACGCCGACAAGAACCGCACGCTGTCGCAGGCGCGCGCGACCGCAGTATTGAACGCGCTCGTCAATCGCGGCATTGCAGCCGATCGACTCTCGGCGCGCGGCTTCGGCGCCGACAACCCGCGTGTCAGTAACGACACGCCGGAGGGTCGCGCCGAGAATCGACGCACTGAAGTGGTCGTGACGGCGAAGTAATCGCTCGGAAGCGAACGAGAAGCGCCCGAGCGGCCGGCGAGGGTAGCCTCGCCAGCGGTTGTCGTTAGAGAGCGGCGGTCACCGGATTGTAGTTGAACAACCCCAGCCGCTCATCCGCCGGTTGGCCCTGCGAGCGGACACGATAGCTGTCGGGATCGGCATGATGAAAGTGTTTGCCGGCTTCGCGCGATTGCAACACGATGAAAGTGGCACGTTCACGCCGCGCAGTTTCGTACCGTTGCAGGCAGTCCTCGATGATTGGCGTTTCGCTCAGCGCGCGAGCCAGAACAACACCGTCCTCGATCGCCATCACCGCGCCGTGCCCAAGGAAGGGCAGTACCGGATGCGCTGCGTCGCCTAACAGGGTGACGCGGCCCGAAGTCCATCGCTCGAGCGGCTCCCGGTCGAATAGTCCCCACTTGAACAGCAGATCCGGTGGCGTGG
>JAGRJB010000417.1 GCA_020442965.1 Pseudomonadales bacterium | reverse complement strand
CCGCTCAGGCGAAGCAGGGCATCGTCGATACTCCCGATCAGCATTTTGCCGACATCATGCGGTTATCGAACGGCAAGGCCGATCCTGCGATTGCGCGGATCGTGGCCGACAACGCCGCCGATACCGTGAACTGGTTGTTAGGTGCCGGCCTCACGCCGGTCGACGGGCATCCGATCAAGGGCCATGGCGGGCGTCCGGGCTATTCGGTCGCTCGCTTTCTGTGGGACAGGCGCGAGGGCCGGGCCATCCTCGCCATCGTGCGTCAGGAGCTCGCGACGCTGCTGGCGCAGGAACGCGTCAGCTTGCAGCTCGACACACGCATCACTGCGCTGGTCACCGATGCCGCCGGCGCAGTGACGGGCGCGCGAGCGCGCGTGGGCGATAGCGATCTGACTTTCAGCGCGCGGCGCACGCTGCTGACGACGGGTGGCTACGCGATGAACCCGACCTTGTTCGAACAGCTGATCCACCGGCCGGCCTATGCGGCCACCGCCTATCCGTTCTCGCGCGGGGACGGTCTGCAAATGGTCACTGCGATGGGTGGCGCGCTGCGTGGCCAAGAACTGCACCGCTCCGGTACGGGTTCGATCCTGACCAGCGACCACTATCCTGCCAAGGTTTACGCGCGCTTCAATACGCGGCCGGACCTGCGGCAGCCGTGGGAGATCTGGGTCGACGATTCCGGGCAACGCTACGTCCGCGAGGACGCCCCCGAGACCTATGAGCGGGAGCTGGCGCTGTACCGCCAGCCACGGCTGCGCTATCGGATTGTCTTCGATCAGGGCATTCTCGACGCGGCCCCCTCAGGCTTGCCGGAGTGGACGCACGACAAGCTGGTCAGTCACTTTGGCACGCATCGCATGTTCGCGCGGGCTGATTCGCTCGCGTCACTCGCTGACAAGATTGGCGTTGCTGCGGCCACGCTCGAGGCAACCGTGCGCGACTACAATGCTGCGGTAAGTAGCGGGCACGATCGACTCGGACGGCAATATCTGCCGAAGCAGATCGGCACGCCGCCCTACTATGCCGTCACCCATCTGGGGCATTCCGCCACGTCGTCCACCGGCGTTATCGTGGACGGTCAGATGCGCGTGCTGCGCAGCGATGGCACCCCGATGAAGAATCTGTATGCCGCGGGCGAAGTGCTCGGCAGCGGCGCTACCGTGGGCGATGCGTTCGTCCCGGGCATGATGCTCACGCCGGCGCTGACCTTGGGCCGCCTGTTAGGCGAGGGTCGCCTCGGCTCTCCCTAGAACGAAAAGTTGACACGCAGGCCGAAGTCGCGCTTGTCGAGTGGCGATACGGCGATGCCTTGTTTGGCCGATAGCAGCGGCGCCTGAAAGGGCGAAGAAAAGTCCGAGAACCGGGCGCCTGTCATCCACGCGTCCTCGTCGGTAAGGTTGCGGGCATATGCCTCGACCCGATAGCGGCCCATCTCGAAGCCCGCTCGCAGATTCACCAGCGTATACGCGGCCATATAGGCGAGGTTGGACTCGTCCGCGAAGGACTTGCCCTGGTAGTTGACGTCGAGGCGGACGAAGGATTCGACACCGCGCACCTGGAAGTTCTGGGTGGCCGACACACTGCCGCTCCACCGCGGTTGTCGTGGCGTCTGCTTGCCTTTCATCTGGTTGAAACCCGCGATCGGCTCGACGAAGTTGAAGATGTAGTCGTCGTAGGCGGAGTCGATATACGCCAGGGTTGTCTGGACGGACAGGTTGTCCGTGACACCGATGCGAGATTCGAGTTCGAGCCCCTTGATCGTGGCGTCGCCCGGCAGCAGCACGCTGCGCGTCAGGAACAGCGGAATGAGGCTGCCGGTCGGGCCGGGAACTTGCTTCGGCGTTCCAATGGCCTGGCCCTGTGCGGGATTGCAGCCGATGGTCCGCGCAGCGATCTCCGCAGCGCGGCAGGTTTCGTTGATCGCGTACGCGCTACGACCCTTGATATTTTTCCAGGTGTTGTGAAAGAGCGCGAGACTGAATTCCATTCGATCATCGAGCAGACGCTGTTTCCAGCCGATCTCCCAGGCTTCCAACGTTTCGGCAGGCAGCGACTCGGACAGGCGCGCATCCTGAGCCAGGTACTGCGCGCGTTCGCGCGCGTCGGCGTTGATGAAGAACGTATTGAAGTCGCCGGCGATCTGCCCCTCGGAATAGCTCAAGTACAGATTCGTATCGGGCAGCGGGCGCCACCGCAGGATTGCGCGTGGCAGGAAGTCATCGAAGGATTCCCGCAGCCGTGTCGCGCCGGGATTGACCAGGCCGGCTCCCTTGGTGAGCTCGTCACTCTGCAGTCGCCCCTCGACGCTCAGCGTCAGCGTCTCCAGAATGTCGAAATCGACCGCGGCGAAATAGCCCACTACCTTGGTCTGATCCGCACTCTGCGACAGATTGTTCGAGTTGAGGAGCACCTGGCCCGTACAGGTGGATGGATCATCGGTGAGAGTGGTGGAAGTCGAGACGCAGGAGATGGTGGTATCGCCGCCGCCGCCGGACGAAATGAATTCCTGGGTGTAGTAGTTAGCGCCGGCCAGCCAGCGGAAGCGGCCACCCTGGGGGCCAACCAGGCGCAGCTCGTAGCTCTTGTCGTCCATGACCTGAGGATCGCGCGAAAAGAACGAGACGCGATCGGTCATGTCGTAGTCGCGGATCCAGTTGGCTTGCTGCTCGTTGCGTGCCACGGTCAGCGCCAGGCTGTAGTCGCCCAACTCGTAGTTGGCGGCGAGACTCAGGCGCTCGGTGTTGCGCTTCATGCCCACTTCGGTGACCTGCGGGGCGCCGGCCACCAGCGTCGCCGGGTTGATCTGCCCGGCGGCGATCACCGAATCCGGGATGATCGTATTCGAGGACACGATTTTCCCTGTGAATACGCGCGCTGAGTCCATGTCCGGCACGCGACCGCAAATGTAGCGTCGCGGCTGACGCGGTCCTTGCACGGTGTCGATCGTGAGCCCGCTGCAGGAGTCGTTCAGAATGCCCGAAATGAAGCCCTGCGCCGCCGGACCGTCCCGATCCTGGGAGTAGGCGTAGCGCAGCTTCACCGACAAGGCGTCAATGGGCCGCCACAGCAGTACGCCGTTCACGGTCCGCGTCTCCTCGTCGCCGAGCCGGCCGCCGTCGGTTGCTGTCCACTGGCCGCGCTTGTCGTACAGGCGCCCGCTCAGGCTGAACGCGAGCCGGTCTTCGATCAGTGGCCCTTCGACGAACACGCTGAAATCGTTGTTCTGGCGGCCGCTCAACGCGATCTCGCCAGTACCAGAGAATTCCGTCAGATCTGGATCGCGGGTGATCAGGTTGACGGCGCCGCCGAAAGTATTGCGACCAAAGTAGGCCGCCTGCGGTCCTTTGATCACCTCGACTCGTTCGAGGTCCATCAAGGAGATGGACGTTCCGCCATTCAGCACGTAGATGCCGTCGATGAACAGGGCGCCGGTGGCGAAGCTCGGCGAGAACTGCGCGGTGGTCAGGCCGCGGAACTGTAGCTGTGTGTTATATCGGCCAGGTACCTGGTTACCCTGGTTGAAGAACTGGAAGCCCGCTGTCAACGATGCAACGTCATCGAGACCCTTGGCACCCGCGTTGACCAGATCTTTTTCAGTGAACGCCGAGATCGCGACCGGCACTTCGAACAGTGTCTCGTCGCGCTTGCGAGCGGTCACCGTTATTTCCTGCATGGGTTCGGCGACTTCCTGAGCCGTCACCGCTGGGGCGTGAACCACGGTCAAAGCGACAGCGACTACAGACCACGACGTGCGCTGCAACATTGTGTGTTTCCTCGAAAGGTAATGGGTCAAGGTGTTACTTGCTTGGCTGGTGCGGCGGCGGGCGCTACACGAGCGTTCAGCCGCGCGCGCAATTTCTCGATTCGTCCGGCCGATGCAGTTAGTGTTACGTGATCTTCGGCGAGCCGCATGGCGCGCTCGAGATCGTTGTCGCTCAGTTTGAACGCGCACTGGTCGAAGCGGTTATCGAGCGCCTTTTCAACGAGATGCGCGCCCGACCAGGGATGCTCGAGTGCGACGCCACGCAGGAACAGCTCGCCGGCGCGACAGTCGTCGCGTTTGGCCTTGCCGTCCGCGAGAATGTACCCGAGGACAAAAATCGCCTGGGGATAGCCAGCGTCGGCGGCAATAGTGAGATGCTGC
Organism: Pseudomonadales bacterium; assembly: GCA_020442965.1. GTDB lineage: Bacteria > Pseudomonadota > Gammaproteobacteria > Steroidobacterales > Steroidobacteraceae > CADEED01. Next base: position 1,882 of record JAGRJB010000417.1, on the reverse strand, counting down.
AGACTTTCGTCGACCTTGCCGGAGTAATAGAGCACGCGACCCAGGTGGTACTGCGAGCGGGCGCGGCGCGCATCGCTTGCAACCGCGTCGCGACAGGCCTGCTCCGCCGCCACGAGGTCCATTTCGCCGCTCTCGAGACCGGCCGTGTTACGGTAGGGGTCGTCAGGGTGCGTGGCGAGGCGATCGCAGCGGGTAACCTCGGCAGTTGCGTTGCAGGACAACAACAGCGCCGCAACAATACCTATATTCCTCAGGCGGTTTCGCATGTAGATTCTCTTCCTCGTGCGACAGTTGCCGCCGTACATTTGTACGCGACGAGCAATGACGGGGGAACTACCGGAATCGGTAGGTATTCGAGCCACAGAGCTCGTTGATAAGGAACTCCGATGAGTCTCAACATTGGGCATCTCCTGGCCGAGCTCACTTCATCGAGCAGCGCCCATGAGTGCCTCGAAATTCTGGCCGCCACGCCACCGCACCTCGGCTTCGACGTCGTCGGCTTTCGCGAAGAGATGGCTCGGCCGATCGCGCCGCGATTACCCGACCGTGGTGCGCGTGACGGGCGCTTTGGCTGGCCGAACGGCTTCATGGAACGCTGGATCGCCGAGGGCCACGGCAGGCACTTTCCGATAGCCCAGCTCATGCAAAAGCCGGACGTCGCCTGTCAGTGGGCGCTGCCGGGCGCACGACCCGAGCGTGGTGCGCTCGCGCTCACGGATCGGCAATGGCGCAGTGTGCAGTACATGCGCAGCTTTGGTATCGATCAGGGCCTCACGGTTCCGGTGCGGCTGCCGTTCGGTCGCACCGCGTGCGTCACCTGGTTTGCGTCGGAAGATCGACAACTGACGATTGACACCCAGACCATGGACGCACTGCAGATCGCAGCGCAACGGTTCTTCGATGGCATCGATCGTTCGCGACTGTGGACGGCGGCATCGCCGCTGTCGGCGCGCGAAACAGAATGTCTGCACTGGGCCGCGCGCGGTCTGAGCGACAAGAAGATCGCACGGGTCATCGAGCGCTCCGTTGATACCGTCGCGTTTCACATCAAGTCAGCGACCCGCAAGCTCGACGCGGTGAACAGAACCCATGCCGTCGCGCTCGCTGTGCGCGCGGCACTGATCGAACCCAGCAACGCCGAGCCATTTCCCGCGATGTCCGACCCAGGCGGTCGATGACCGCGTCCAGCCCGGGTCTCGCGACGCGCCTTGCGTATGGAATGGGGCAGGCCGCAGAAGGCATCAAGGTTGCGGTGCTCGGCGGTCTGGTGTTCTTTTACTACCAACAGGTTCTTGGACTCGCAAGCGTCGCGACAGCGTGCGCACTGTTTTTCGGTATCGTCGGTGACACGTTCGGCGGTGTGCTCGCGGGCAGCGTCTCCGACCGATTGAGACACCGCCGTGGTCAGCGTCACCCGCTGATGCTCGCGGCTCTGCTACCAACCTGCGTGGCACTGGTCGCGCTGTTCTGGCTACGTCCGGGCAGCCTGGCAGGCGTCGCGCTCTTTTGTTGGCTGGCGGGCTGGCTGCTGGTGTGTCGTGTGTCGATGACCTTCTTTCGGGTGCCACACTTCGCGCTCGGCGCCGACATGGCCGATAGCGCGCGCGCCAGGACGACGAATGTCGCGTTTCGGCAGTTCTTTCATGTCGTCGGCGCCATGCTGGTGTTCTGGGTGGCCCAGACGCTGATGATCCCGACGCCGGAATTCCCGGTCGCTCAGGTCAACCCTGACTACTACCTGAATTTCTCGATCATCTGCGCTGCGAGCGCTCTGGTCGTCATGTTGATCGCGACGCTCGGTACGTGGCACATGGCAGCGGCAGCTCCGACCGTGACCGAAGCAAGCGCCCCTCGCACGGCTGCGCTCACCGGTCTCGCACAC
>JAGRJB010000416.1 GCA_020442965.1 Pseudomonadales bacterium | reverse complement strand
AGCTGAATGACCCGTGGCCGCAACTCCTCGATGGTGCGTCGCGCCCCCAGTAGTACTTCGTGTTCAAACCCTTCGACGTCGATCTTCAGCAGGTCGATCCGATCGCACGCCGGACGATTGCCGCTGGCGAGCAGATATTCGTCGAGCGTCACGATCCGAACCTTCTGTGATCGATTGCAGCTTGCGCTCACATACGGGATGGAGCTAACAACGGGACTGAAGCTTGCGAGTTCCGATTCATCGTCGCCGAAATGCAGCAGCAAATCGCCACTGACATTCCCGACGCCACAATTGATTGCCGTTACGCGGCCTGGATGCTCGCGCGCGACCGCCTCGAGTTTCGCGAACGCTCCAGGTAGCGGCTCGAAGGCAAGCACCGCCGCACTCGTCTCCTCGAGTATCGTTCGGGTGTACGTGCCAACATTGGCGCCAACGTCTATGCAGAAGCTCGGCTCGAGCTTGCCGATGCGCCGTATCAGCCGCATTTCTCCGGTGTATTCGGGATCGCAGCAATGGTTGTAGCCGAGTCCGCGCAGCGCCAGGGAGAGTAGGGCGCCATTGACCTTCGCCATACCCGGTCGCGCCATGACGAAGTCGTAACCGCGCAGCAGTTTGGTAAACAGTCGACGCCCGAAGGTTCTGAGCCGTTGGCAGACCGCACAGTTGCGCTTGTTTTCGGCGGTCTCATGCACCCGCGCGATCCTCCCCAGGTTGCACCTGCAATCAACGCGACATGGTTGTCATAGCGTCGGCCATACGTCTTGCGACCGCCTTCCAGGTGAACTGTTGCTCCAGGCGTTTGCGACCGGCGAGTCCAAACGCCGTACCCATGTCCGGCGAAGATGCAAGTTCGATCATTGCTTTGGCAAGCGAGTTAGCGTCACCGCGTTCGACGAGCAGGCCTGTTTCGCGTTCAGCAATAATCTCCGGCATCGCAAAGTCGCGTATGCCGATGCACGGCAGCCCGTGCGCCATGGCCTCGAGCAGCGAAATACCGAAGGGTTCGTAGAGCGACGGCAGGACGTAGATCGAAGCTCTCTGATACTCGTTTTCGAGGCGTTCGACATCTTCGTGACGCTCTCGTCCCAAGAACCCGAGACACTCCACGCCGTCCGGCAAGTCGCGCAACTCGGGGCCGATAATCACGAGTTGGGCATCGCGCAGTTGCTTGCGAACGATGCGAAACGCGTCGAGTAATATGTAACCACCCTTGCGCTTGAAGTCTCGACCCACGATCAGGAAGCGGGGCGCCAGATTGCGCTGGGTAACAACTGCTGGCAGCGGATCGAAATTCAAGCCACAGCCGGCGACGACGATCTTCGAATGCGGCACGCCAAAATCTTTCATAACCTTGTCAGCGAGCCAGCCGCTGAACGTGAAAAAGCCGCGCAAATCCCGATACAAGTCGTTTTCCCATGACACGCAGGCGCGCATTTCGGGGCTCGTTGCGGGCAAGCCAATATTGCCGGCGGCAATCCGCGTGACGATCGTACCATCTTGGTAGGTAAAGCAGGGCCGGTCGGTGGTATCGCTCACACGGTAGTACGCACCACATTGCAGCACCGCGTCGAAGCCGTCGCCGAACGCGGCGATCTTGTCGCGCACGATTTCGGTTTGGCGGCGAAAGAACCGCGGATCAACGTGGTAGGCCTCTTTCCAGGCGTCCATCGGCATGCGGAAATTGCGGAGCCGGAAGAGGCGATCCTCCAGTTTGCTCATGCGGACGTCGAGCGCGTCGACCAACGTGCCATTGTCGCGCAACTCGCCGAACAGAAACCGGGCCGCACCCGACCAGCTACGCGGATGCATCGGCGGCTCATTGATAATCGCGAGACACTTCACCACCGCGATACACGCTCTCGGTTAACATTCAAGGGTTGGCATTCTAGCGGTGGCGTGAGCGCTTGCGCTGCTCCTGTTACGAAAGTGACGGTTGAGTTCTTGAGTGCAGTGACCGAAGGACCGACACTGCGCAGGGTACACGGCTGGCCGTCGCGCTATTGCGACAGCGGTCGCGTTGACTTAACCGCGCGTAAATGCCCGAGCTGAGCCGGGCGGGGCAAGAGAGTCGTTGATTCCACGGAAGGCACTAGGCGAGCGTAAATGAGGATTCTATGGGTTTCGCACGTGGTGCCGTATCCCCCCAAGGCGGGCGTACTGCTGCGCGCCTATTATCTCCTGCGAGCAGTCGCGGCGGACCACGAGGTCGATCTCGCAGCATTCGTGCAGCGGTCACTCATGGCCACGTTCTATCAGGATCTCGAGATCGGCGTCGCCGACGCGCAGACCAATCTCGCGGAGTTCTGTCGGGACGTTCAGTTGTTACCGATTGAAAGCCTTGCCAGGCCCTACGGTAAAGCTCGCACAGCGCTCGCGGCTCTTGCCGGTGATTGCTATACCACCCGGTTCTTGCAGAGTGCCGCGGGGCATCGGCAGCTTCTCGATATGTCGAATGCGGGTCATTACGACCTCGTCCATTTCGATTACATTGGGCTCGCACCCTATCGTGCATCGATCGACGCGCCAGTTGCGACGCTGGGCCACCACAATATTGAATCGCATATGATGCTGCGGCGGGCCGACAACGAACCGAATGTGCTGAAGCGGGCTTACTTTCGACGCGAAGGACGACGTCTCGAGCACTACGAGCGACGCACCGTAGGCGAGTTTGCGGCCAACATCACTTGCTCGGACCTGGATTCCGAGCGATTGATCGAACTGCAGCCAGCGGCCAACTGCGTCAACGTTCCTAACGGCGTCGATTGCGAGTACTTTGCGCCGCTCGGCGCACCGGAACGGGCCGATTCGCTGGTATTCGTCGGCACGCTGGGTTGGTATCCGAACGCCGCGGCCGTGGATTTTCTGTTGCGCGACATCCTGCCGGCGCTGCGTCGTCTGCGCCCCAGTGTGACGCTCGATGTGATTGGCGCCGGTGCGCCGGCGGCGTTGTTAGAGTTGGGCGCGGCGAGTCCGGGCGCGACTTTGCACGGCTTCGTACCGGACATACGTCCGCTCATCGATTCCGCCGCCTTGTACATCTGCCCGATCCGCGACGGAGGAGGCACCAAACTCAAGATGTTGGATGCCTTCGCAATGGCCAAGTGCGTCCTGGCCCACCCGATCGCCTGCGAGGGAATCGATGTGGAACCTGGCAAGAATGTCTCGATCGCGACGACCGCGCAGGAGTTCGTGGCGGCGACGATCCGGCTGCTCGAAAATCGGCCGGAACGCCGTGCGATAGGCGATGCCGCCCGGTCGCTCGTCGAAAGTCGCTACACCTTCGCCGCGATTGGCCAAGAGCTGTCGAACACCTTCGTCTCTCTAGCGCGAAATCCAGCCGATCTTCGCGATCGGTCGTGGCGTGCGTGATTGCTCCGCCCCGTTCCGTCGCTAACTGCAGGCGCATATGAAAACCCGTAGTCGCCGCGCAGGCAGTCACTTGATGCTGTACGGTATCGGCAGCCTCACCAAGCAATTGGCAACTGTCGTGATGTTGCCAATTTATACCTACTACTTGGGTCCAGCCGATTACGGCGCGCTGGAAATCGTCAATCTGCTAGTAAGCTCGGTCGCACTGATCGCGGGAATGAATCTCGGCGAAGGTCTGTTCCGCTACTACCACGAGCGCGAAGAAAAGGGCGGTGGTCGCAAGACCGTAGCCACCGCGTTGGTCATGGCGTTCACATTGAACTTGCTCGGCGCCTTGGTGTTGAGCGCCTTGTCGCCGATCCTGGCTGGCCAGTTCCTGTCGAATACGCAGCTCTGGTATCTGGTCTCGATCGCCGCGGTGACACTCACCACCGAGGCCTGTGTGTCGATCGTCACCTGCCACATGCGTGCGGAAGGCGACGCATGGAAGTACTTCTGGACGGGCATTGCGCGGCTCAGTTTGCATGTCGCTTTCAACGTGCTTTTCCTGGTGCATTTCGAGCTCGGCTTGGTAGGCGTATTTCTCGGATCGCTGGCCTCGTCGGCGATCGTTGCGATTGGCGTGCTACCGTATACGATCAAACGGGCAGGGCTGTCACTGTCGGGCGTCAGTGCGCGATTGCTGTTCGCGTTCGGTGGCCCACTGATTCTCGCCAACGTTGCACAGTTCTATCTGGGCGCAATCGACCGCTTTTTTCTTGAACACTTTCGCGATTTGGCGAGTGTCGGCATTTACGCGCTCGCGGCGCGGCTTGCGCAGAGCTTTCTCGTACTCATCTATGAACCGTTCGAGCTAATCTGGGATCCGGAGAAATACCGCATTTGGCAAACGACCGGTGATCGCCAGCCGTTCCAGCGCGTCTTTCGGCTGCTCACGTCGTTGTTGGTAGTGTTCGGTACAGGAGTTAGTGTGCTTGCACCAGAAATCTTTGCCCTGCTCGCGTCCAAGCCGTTCGCTGCGGCGAGTAGCGTCGCGCCGGTGTTGATAGCCGCCGCCGTCTGCACGGCACTCTCCAGGTTCGCGCGGTTTGGTAGTCTGGCGGAAGGTAAGACCTCGAACGTGTACAAGGCCGCCACGATCAGTGCATTGGCGATGACGCTGTTGTTATTCGCCTTGACGCCGAGGTTCGGGCCAATGGGCGCGGCCGTGGCGGTGCTCAGCGCCGCTGCCATTCGCGTGTTGGTTGAGGATCGTCTGGCCAGACGGTTGGTTAATCTGGCGCTGCCGTGGCGCGATTTCTTGCTGATTGCGTCGGTTGGCGCGGCGGTGGTTGTAGTCTGCCTGCAGCTCGGCCCGGTGTCGGTCCTCCATGCGTTGATCAAGCTATCGGTTCTGGCAGCGCTTGCCGCTGGGATCTGGTGGTCACCTTATCTGGGTCACGGCGAGCGTCAACTCGCGCTGACGATCGTTCGCATGCGTCGTTTGGATCAGCCATTGTGAAAGTAGTCGTACTGGCGGACAAGACCTCCACGATGTTCTGCCGCGAGCTGGAGCGGCTGTTGCGTGCGGCGCCATTGCCGTTCACCGTTGCCGACGCGGGGTTCGATTCCTGGCAGCGCGAGATCTTTTCCCCTGGTTCCACGGCGCTGGCTGAAGCAGATGCGATTCTGGCGTTCGTGCTATCACCACGGCTGGTCGAGCGCCCGGATATCGATCAGGAGGTTGCAGGCCTGCTGCAGCAGTTGGCACAGCAGCTACCGGCACGGACGGTGCTGTTCGCGAACTTTGTCGCGGATCCTCGCGTCGCGGCCCCACTGCTACGGCAGGCGGAGTCCACAGAGATGGTTGCCAGACTCAATCGGCGGTTGCTCGAGTTCGCGCTGGATCATAGTTGGTTCCATGTGGTCGATCAGGCGGGTTTCTGCGCGCTCGAGGGCCTTCGGGGGATCACCGACGCCCGTTTCGAGGCCAGCGCCCAAATGTACTTCTCGCCTGCTGGTCAGAAGCGTCTCGCCGCTTGGTGGTATCGTCGTTTGCGCGCCTTGTTAGCGGTGCCACGCAAGGTTTTGGTGACCGATCTGGACAATACGCTATGGCATGGTGTGATCGGCGAGGATGGCTTCGACGGCATAGAAATGGGTGCGACGGAGAAGGGCTGGCCCCATCAGCGACTGCAGCAGGCGCTGCTCGAGTTGAAGGCGCGCGGGGTCCTGCTCGCGGTGGCGTCGAAGAACAACCATGACGAAGCACTGCGTGTTCTGTCCGAGCATCCGCAATGCTTGCTGCGACCACGGGATTTCGCGCAACTCGAGATAGGCTGGGGTGCGAAATCCACCGCTATCTCGCGCATGGCCAAGACGTTGAACCTGGGCCGCGATTCGTTTGTGTTTCTGGATGATTCGGCCTTCGAACGTGCCGAGGTACACAGTGCGTTGCCTGAAGTGCTTGTGCTCGACTTCCCCGATCCGGCTATCGGCCTTGCCGAACTGCTAAGTGATGAAACCGCGTTCGACACGTTGTCATTTACGCGCGAGGACAGTCAAAGAGCCGCAAGCTACCGGGCCGAGGCGGAACGAGCCTCTCTGCGCAGCCAGGCGAGCAGCGCGGAGGATTTCTACCGATCCCTGCGACTGCGGCTTACCATCGTGCGAGCGACCAGCACACAGTTGGCACGCATACATCAGTTGCTCGGCAAGACCAATCAATTCAATCTGACGACTGAACGCCTGACGCAGGATGCAACTCGTGCGCGTCTTAGCGATCCGCGCTGGCAGACCTTCGCGCTGCAGGTCGCCGATAAGATGGGCGACTCGGGTTTGACCGGTCTTGCGTTCGTAGATACAGCGGATCCCACGCATTGGGTCGTCGAGAACTTCCTGCTGAGTTGTCGCGTGATCGGTCGTACCGTCGAGCATGCATTCGTCGAGTGGCTCGCGGCGCGCGCGCGCGCCGCAGATGTCCACAAGCTCTCGTTCCGCTTTGTTCCCAGCGAACGCAATCAGGTGGCGCGGCAGTTCCTGGAGCAGTCGGGACTCAGCGCTTCCGCAGATGAACGCGATTGGTCGGTGGACATTGAAGCCGCGCTGCGCCGATTGGCACCACATTTTGTAACGGTGAACTACGACGATGACAAAGACTAGTTACTCTCCCGAATCGTTCAAGGCCGTGTTCGTGCGCGTGCTCAACGTGAGCGCCGCCGACTTCCGAGACGATCTCAAGATCGGCGACTTCGAACAGTGGGATTCAATCGCTCATCTCGAATTGGTCGCTGAGCTGGAGGCGGCCTTCGGGGTGCAATTCGCCACGGAGGATCTGCTCGGACTGAAGAGCGTTACTGAACTGCGTGCACGGGTTGCCGAGTTGAGTGGCGCAACGACGTGATTTGGCCGGGCGGTAAGACGTTCGCTTTCTCGATATTCGACGATACGGACCTCGCCGTGCCGGGCAACGTCGAGGACGTTTACGAGATTCTCGGTTCGCTGGGGCTACGTACTACGAAATCCGTTTGGCCGATCTGTGCCCCCGGCCAGCCGCCACGCGGCCCGGAAGGCTCGACGTGTGAAGATCCGGAGTATCTGCGCTTTGTACTCGATTTGCAGCGGGCTGGCTTTGAGATCGGCTACCACAATTCTTCGCACTCGGGCGTTGGCCGTGGCGATGTGATCCGCGCGCTCGACCGCTTTCGTGAATTGTTTGGTCACGATCCGGATTGCATGTCCAATCATCTGGTGAATCCGGAGGCCATCTATTGGGGTCCGGACAGGTTGTCGTACCCGCTGCGAGCCTTGTACACGGCGTTCCGATCGCGCCGACCGATCGCGTATCGCGGTGGCCATGTGCCGGAATCTCCGCATTTCTGGGGCGACATTTGCCAGCAGCGCATCCGTTACGTGCGCAATTTCGTGTTCGCGGATATCCAGACCCAGCTGGCCTGTCCGGCGATGCCGTATTTCGATCCCATGCGCCCCATGGTGCGTGCCTGGTTCACGTCCACCTATGCGTCGTCGTGGCCCGATTTCGAGCGGGTCATGAGTGAAGCCAACCAAGATCGGCTGGAAGCTTCTGGGGGCCTGTGTATTCTTTACACACATTTCGGTCATCGCTTTCACGACCGGGCGACTGGCCGGGCGCAGCCGCGCTTTGCAGAATTGATGCGTCATCTCGCGCGTAAGAACGGTTGGTTCGTGCCGGTGCGGGAACTCTTGGATTATGTCGTTTCGCAGCAGGGAGTGGCACGGCTCGATTGGCGTGGTCGTCAGGCGCTCGAATGGCGCTGGTTCTATCAGAAGCTAACAAAGTCTATTACCGAATGAGTTCGGCGAGATGAGTCTTGCAA
>JAGRJB010000415.1 GCA_020442965.1 Pseudomonadales bacterium | reverse complement strand
GAGCCGGGCTTGCGCATTCCCAACATGTTCGAGGCGGCGCTCGATGGCAGTTTTCGCGGGATGTACATCCAGGGCGAGGACATGGCGCAGTCTGATCCGAACACGCAACACATCGCCGCAGCGCTCTCGGCCATGGAGTGCGTAGTGGTGCAGGACTTGTTCCTGAACGAGACGGCGCTCTACGCACATGTGTTTCTGCCGGGTTCGTCGTTTCTCGAGAAGGACGGCACGTTCACGAACGCCGAGCGCCGCATTTCGCGGGTGCGAAAGGTGATGGAGCCTTTGGCGGGTCTTGCCGACTGGCAGATCACCATGGCGCTCGCCAATGCGCTGGGATATACCATGCACTACGAGCATCCGTCGCAGATCATGGCGGAGATTGCCAGGCTGACACCGACGTTCGCCGGCGTGACCTACGAAAAGCTGGATCGGTTGGGTAGTATCCAATGGCCCTGCAACGCGGCGGCACCCGACGGTACGCCCACACTCCACGTCGACTCGTTCATCCGCGGTAAGGGCAGGTTCTATGTCACCGAGTATGTCGGCAGCAGCGAGCGTGTGACCGCACGCTATCCGCTGCTACTAACGACAGGCAGAATTCTAAGTCAATACAATGTCGGTGCGCAGACGCGCCGCACCGAGAACCTGTCCTGGTATGCGGAAGATCTGCTCGAGATCAATCCGCATGATGCGGAGAATCGGGGCATCGCGCCGGGCGACTGGGTGGGTATCGGCAGCCGTGCGGGAGAAACTGTGTTGCGTGCCGATGTGACTGGTCGCGTACCACCGGGCGTCGTCTATACAACGTTTCATTTTCCAGATTCCGGCGCCAATGTCGTGACCACCGATAGCTCGGACTGGGCTACCAACTGTCCGGAGTACAAAGTGACGGCGGTGCAGGCCACCAAAGTGAGCAAGCCATCGGAGTGGCAACTTCGGCACCGGAAGTTGGTGGCGCAGCAGAAGCAACTGGCCACGTCCTGAGTGAATGCATTGAGTAGACCAGTGTCGGATCCGTTGTCTGTGCCGCTGCCTGTGGTCGAACTCAGCCGGTCCGTGTGGCGGGCGGGTTCGAGCAGTCAAGCCAATCGACCGATCCCTGAGGAGACCGCGATCGCCTTCAGCTATAACCACACGACCTATGCCGTGATGATGGCCACGCCTGCGGAGCTCGAGGATTTCGCCGTGGGATTCAGCCTGGCGGAGCGAATTTGTGATCGCGCGACCGACATTCTGGCTCTTGAGGTCGTGGCGGTGGAACTGGGAATCGAGTTGCGCATGACTGTCGACGTGGCGTTCGAGCAGTCGTTGCGTGAGCGGCGCCGACGCATGGCGGGTCCGAGTGGTTGCGGATTGTGCGGGGTTGAGAGTCTGGAGCAGGCCATGCGCGTTGTGCCGCCGGTCAGCGCGGATCTCACCATTGGATTTCAGCAGCTCGTGAGTGCGATGTCTGCTCTCCGAAAGTTGCAGACGATGAATCAGCAGACTTCTGCGGTACACGCTGCGGCGTTCTGGACGGCGGGAGAGGGAATTGTCGCCGTTCGGGAGGACGTGGGCCGTCACAATGCGTTGGACAAGCTGGCGGGTGCATTGGCCCGGATGGCGATCAGTGCTCGGTCGGGCGTGGTGCTGCTGACGAGTCGTGTGTCGATCGAGCTGGTGCAGAAGGCAGCTGTCATGGGGGCACCAATCGTTGCGGCGGTGTCGGCGCCGACGGCACTTGCTATCCGGACGGCTGAAGCCGCTGGTATGACGCTCGTTGGTGTTGCGCGTGCGGACGGCTTTGAAGTGTTCACGCACGGCGCTCGCGTGACAGCCTAGGGTGCCGTATGCAAGTTGAAGCACTGGTCAGCATGATCAATCAGATCGCGAGCTTCTTCGCCCACGAAGGCGAAGCACAGGCCGCGAGCAGCATTGCCGATCACCTGCGCAAATACTGGGACCCACGCATGCGAAAGGCGATCGTCGCGCATGTCGAGGCCGGTGGCGCCGGGCTCGCGCCCGCGGCGCTGCAGGCAGTCGCAAGTCTGTAGCTGCGTCGCGAGTGTCTGATTCCTTTCGCTGATGGCTCGCCGCGCGGGGACGTGGTCCGCGGCCAACGCGACGCGGCCGCAAAGGCCGAGTGCGTCGCTTGGCGTAACCGCGAGCCTCACGGATCGGCTAGTCATCAAATTCGTGACCTACTCAGAATTATCGGTCGCGTTCGCGCGCCTCGAGGAACTCGAGCGAGTGATTACCGAGGCGTCACTGACGCTCGAGGGCATTCCTCGCGAAGCGCTGTTCCTGCCGGTAAGGCGCTCGTGGACTATCGACGGGGACAGGGTACGAAGCAACTGGATCGTTAGCCCCAGCGAGCTTCCCGAGGTAGAGTGGGCGCCTTGTTGCTGAAACCTGCTAACGGGGAGAAAAGGCCATGTTGGCGCACGTGCTGCTGGTGGCCCACGTCGTGGTGCTGGGGTACTGGCTAGGGGCTGACCTCGTCATCAACGCCACGTACCGGTACGTCTCCTGGTCCCGGGGGATGCCCTTCCCCGAGCGAAACCGGCTCATGGAACACGTCATGCACGTGGACCAGCACGTGCGCTACGCCCTGGTGCTGCAGCTCGCCCTGGGCGTCTCCCTGGCGTCCCTGAAGGGCTACCTACCCATCGGCGAACCGATCGTTTGGGTGGCAGCGGCGTTGGCGGTCGCTTGGATCGTCCTCCTGGAGTTGGTTTACCGTCGGCGCCATTCGCCTTCGGGTCCCCTGCTTGACACCATCGACCTGGCGCTGTGGGTGGCGGCCGGCGTGATACTGCTCGGGGTTTCCGGGGCTGCGGCCGGTGGTTTCATGTTCGTTCCCGGTTGGCTAACCCTGAAACTGGCGCTGTTCGGTGGGGTGTTCCTGGCCGGCGTCGGAATCCGCGTTGCCCTCATGGCATTCTTCCGGGCGTGGCAGGAAGTGGCGGAGAAGGGCTCCAACGATGCCCGGGAGAACACGATCCGCCAGGGATACTGGCGGGCGACGGCGGTACTGATCGGACTGTGGGTGCTGATTGGCGCCATGGTGGCGCTGAGCGTCGGCAAGCCCTTCTGAGGGGCGCAGTTCAGTCGTTGCCCAGATGTCGGCTAACATCTTCACTCGTTCGCGACCGACGATCGCATGCGTAACCAATCGCGTATTCTGAGCGAAGATGACACACCAGACTGTTAGCGGCAAGATTGTTTACACCACGGAGCAAATGGGCTCGCGGCGCGAGTTCGGCCGCGAATGGTTTTCGCTGACCCATCACGAAGATGGTCAGAGAACACTGCGGGCCCGATGCGAGATCGAGCCCGATGTGGTCGCGCCCCGCAGCGTGCTGCGCGAAGTGACGTATTCGACTGACAGTCGCTATCGACCGATCGATTGTTACAATCGTCTGCATTCCAATGGCAAGTTTCTCGGAGCGGGCTGGATGCGCTTTACCGATACCGAGATCGAATGTGAATCCTACAGCGCGGTTCACGGACGACTGTCGCAACGTATCGCGCTCATGGAGCCGGCGCGCTCGCTGGGTTCGCATCCGCTGAGCTGTGACGTACTGCATCTGCCGCGCTTCGACCACCAGCGATCCGAGAAGATCCAGCGTCAGCCGGACGTGTGGATGACGTCGCTCGAGCATGACGGGTGCTCCGGGCCGTTGCTGGCAAAGATCGGATTGGATATCGAGTACTGTGGTCGCGAAACGATCACGGTTCCCGCCGGCACGTTTGCGAGCGATCACTACCGGTTTTTGCTGGCCGGGACACTGGAGCGAGAGCACCCCACAGAAGATCTGTGGTGCATGCCCGACAGCTACGTACTGGTAAAGGTAACGGTCGGCGGCTACATGGCCGCATCGTTCGATCTGGTGGAGTTCGAACCCTGGCGCTGACGCGGACCTCAACCGATGCACCGCTGGCAAACTGAGCAGTGCCAGGGGCAGTTGGCCAGGTTGTCAGGCTGAGCCGTCGCCGCAGACTCCGCTTGGCTCAGCCGGACGATGATTCGAACGTGTTGCGCGGGCAGTCGCTCGTCGTGTGCCAGCAAGCCCCTGCTGACAGGTTCACTTTGAATCGCTCGGACTCATCAAGCTTGCTCCGCGTCGTCTGATCCAACAGTGCGCATGGCGGGTGCGGGTTTTTGGGCCGCCGTCAAAGCTTTGCTGTAGTGCATGGCGAACGACTCAATGAATACATGTGGCATGCCATGCTTCGGCATCTCAGTGAGGTTGCGATAAAACTCGCCATACAATTCCCAGTTCTGACTACCGCTGCCGATCAACTTGCGCCGGCCGGCCCGCTCGAAGCGCGCGGTCAGGTCGGCCGGATCGAGGCGCGACAGAAACTCGACGAAGGCGCTGCGCATGGCGGCCACCATTGCGTTGTCGTGCTGACGTGCCGTCGCAAAGGTCTCGCGCAGCCAGTGCACGCCGTCGCGCTTGCGTGCTTCATGCGCTCGCAACAAGGTCAGCAAAAGATCTTCCACGGTGCCTTGCTCGAGTGAGGGGCGAGAGCCGGTCTCGCTCGAGTCGGTTGTTATGCGAAAACTGTTGCGCACGCTGCGCTGCGCCGATGCGTTGTCTTTGAGGCCCAACAACGACTCGCGCAGCAACTGTCCCGCCAAATGCAGGATGCGCGTCTGCGCGTCGGGTGGTAGTTGGGTCGGATCGATGCCGGCGCCGCGACAAAATGTCTGCAAGCCGGTCTGCACGTCGTAGACGCCCGGGTTGCTGGTGGCGGCCTGTTGCTTGGCCGCGGCGCGCGCCAGTCGCGAGATGCGGCGGGCGACAGCGGCAGCTTCGTCAGCAGGTTGCGAGGCATCATGGCGGGGGCTGGCAATCGCCTGGCCAAACGCGTTGACAGGCTTCAGGTCACTCGCCGAGACGCTGGTGCGGCTGGGTTCAAGCAACGCCTCCAGTTGCAATGATGCGCCGAGATCGATGTCGGAACTACGCCGCCGGCGAGCGGAAGTCGCTGTGTCCAGCATGCCGCTGTCATCGGGCGCGAAGTCGGTAGCGCCATCGAGTGCGACGACGATGTGATACTCGCCAAGGCGCAACACGTCGCCGTTCTTCAGTTCGTACGGCGCCTGTGGGCCGACGGGCGCTTCCAGGTCGTTGACGAAGGTACCGTTCGTGCTCACGTCGGTGAGGTAGTAGCCGCCCTGGCTGAAGATCACCCGTGCGTGACGACCCGAGACATAGCGCTCAGGATCCGGAAGCACCCAGTCGTTCTCGGTCGACCGACCGATGCTGCCGCCGGCGACGCCGAACACAATCGTGCTCTTCGTTCCCAGCCAACGGCGTTGATCACTGACGACACGCAGCCGCAGCGCCATGAAATAGTCCCTCGCGGGCTGTCCGGCTTGCCCGCAGTCGCCCGTATAATGAGACGGTAAAATAGCAATCAAGGCCTCGGATCCTATGGCAGCCAGTCACATTTTCAAGATCCAGTTCATCAATCAGGGCAAGGTTTACGAGATTTACGCCCGCAAAGTGAGCCACGGGAGCCTGTTTGGCTTCATTGAGGTCGA
>JAGRJB010000414.1 GCA_020442965.1 Pseudomonadales bacterium | reverse complement strand
GTGTGCGAGTTGGTGCTGGCGCGATCGTAGCGACCTTCCAGAATGGTGCCGGACCCTAACGAACTATTGCCCTGCTGACGCACATCGAGCGCCACCGTCGAGAACGCACGCGCACCCTGATAGACGGCGTCGCGCTCGGTGTACTGGAAATTGAGCACGGCGTTACCGCGATCGTCGGCAAAGTTCGAGCCCAGGGTCAGTGAACTCGACCAGTCGACGCCATCCTGCTCGGCCGTCCTGCCGTAGCCGGCTTGCAGCGCGACGCCTTCGAAATTCTTTTTCAGGACGAAGTTCGTGACACCCGCGATCGCATCAGAGCCATAGACCGCTGACGCACCGCCCGACACCACTTCGACGCGATCCACCAGCGCCGCCGGCACGATGTTGACGTCGACGACGCCCGTGGGATTGGATGGCGGCAGACGCCGACCATTCAGCAGCACCAGGTTGCGCAGGGTTCCGAGCCCGCGCAGGTCGAGATTGGCCTGACCACTGTTGCCTGGGTTGTTAGAGGTAGTCGTGACCGACGGCACGAATTGCGGCAGCTGATTCAGCAGGTGCTCGATCGAGGTGGAGCCGGTCTGCGACATGGCCTCCGCCCCAACCGACACGATCGGACTGTCGGACGTGAAGTCCGGCCGCTGGATGCGGGTGCCGGTCACCGTGACCGTCTCCAGCGTGATTCCGGCGGCATTGTCCCTGCCCGACTCCTGTGCGCCCGCCACGGTTGCGAGGCACAGCGTGCCCGCGAGCAGCAGCATCGGACGCCGTGCATGTTTATGGCTAACCATTTAGCGAACTCCTTGAGAACCAGTGCAGACCATTCTAGGAATGGCCCTGCACCGCTTCGCGGCGCGCTCGGACACGTTTGGAACGAAATCGGACAAACCGATGTCCGCGTGTGCCTAACAACCGAGCTCAGCGCAACACGCCTACCCGACTGTCGCCGGCGTGCCTCGTCAGGGCCGGGCCTCCAGGATCATGTTGAACGGCGTCGCGGCTGCTTTGCACACGCGGCTGAATCCGCCCTCGGTGATCGCCGCAGACAGTCGCTTCAGGCCAGCTTGCGCACCCAACGCTGCGCCGACCGGCTGGTCGAGCGACGTCGGCACGCAGATCATGGTCGAGGCTGCGTAATAGAGCCGGCTGACCGGATTGAGATTCTCCTCCAGCGCCTCGCCCGCGGCCGGTTCCACGATCATCCAGTTGCCGTCAGGCTTGAGCGCCTGCCGTACATGCCGCGCTGCCCCGACCGGATCACCCATGTCGTGCAGGCAGTCGAAGAAGGTCACGAGGTCCAGATCCGTGCCGGGGAACTCGCTCGCGAACGCGACCTCGAAGCGCGTGTTCGCCGTGACGCCGTGCTGCTCGGCATGCAGCCGGGCTTGTTCGACCGATCCTGGGTGGAAGTCGTAACCGATGAAGGTCGAGTTCGGAAACGCCTTGGCCATGATGACCGTCGAGAAGCCGTGCCCGCAGCCTACATCCGCTACCGTCGCGCCGCGCTCGAGCTTCGCCACCGCGCCGTCCAGCGCCGGCAGCCAGGATGTAACGAGACTGTTGTGATAGCCCGGACGGAAAAAGCGTCCCGCGGCGCAAAACAGGCACTGCGACTGCTCGCTCCAGCCGACACCCTTGCCCGATCGAAACGCCGGCTCCAGCAGCGCCTGGTTTTCCATCATCGTCGCCGCGAGATCGAACCCGCCCTGCAGATACACAGGGCTGTCGGGCTCGGCTAACACCATCGCCTGCTCGGGCGGCAAGGTGAACTCGCCCGTCCCGGCGTCGTAGGTCACATAGCCAGACGCAGCCTGATGCGATAGCCACTCGCGCGCGTAGCACTCCGCGATATTCGCCTTCGTCGCAAGCTCCGCCGGCGTCATAGGACCCTGTGCGTGGAGCGCCTTGTACAGGCCCAGTCTGTCGCCAATACGCACGAGCGGGACGCTCAGCGCTCCGCCGAGATCGCCAAGCATTTGCCCGACGAACTGATTGAGCCTCGCCTCGTCGACTGCCTTACTCATTGTGTCTGTTCCTTCATCTGGTCAGACCGGAAAACAACAGGCCTTCCAGTTCGATCGCTCAGAGTGCCCCTGAGGCTAAGCACTGCGCGGGGCGGCGTCGCGGCGCGTGCAGACAGATTTGGGACAGTTTCAGACCGGACTATCGGGCGCTACGCCGGGATCTCGCGCACGTTGCACGGAAAGTCGCGCTGTGCACGCGCAACGAGCGACAGGTCCAGATCTATGCTCAAGCACGGCGTCGCAACAGAAGTGGCGCCCAGAAGATCGCCGGTCGGCGCATAGACAAAGCCTCGCCCACCGAAGTGCGGTCCAGGTTCGTACGGATCCGAGACCCGATTGGAACTGAGGGTGTAACAACCGGAGGAAATCGCTGCCATGCGAGCGGCCGTATCCCAATGGCGCATGTGAGGGCCGCTCGCGCGCGGCGACACGATGATATGGGCTCCCTGACGGCGGTAGTGTCGCGCCCATTCGGTAAACATGAGTTCGGTGCAGAGCAATACGCCGATCCGAACACCGCGAAACTCGATCACATCGAAGCCCCGTCGCGCGGCTGCGAACCATGTTTCCTCACAGAAGCCCGATTCCTGGGGGAAGTACTGCTTGTGGTGAAGAACTTGGTAGTTGCCATCGGCGATCAGGAAGGCTTCATTGGCAAGCCGGTTCTTGACTTGAATCGGGCGCGAACTAATTACCGCTGTCGGCAAATGTTGCAGCGCTTTGAGTGCCCGTTCGTGTTCGGCGACGCTCGCCATTGCCGCGGCAGCGTCGAAGACGTCTCGCCTCGCGATCCACTGCCCGAACGGCATCTCGTTCAGCACCACGAGGTCGGGGCGCTCATGCTCAACGCGCAACACGAGATCGTGCCAGGCTGGATGCTCGAGCGAGAGATTGTCAGGTAGTTGCCAGACGCTGACTCTTGGTCGATCGGGCTTTGCCATCTGAAACAAGGGCCGATCATCGCTGCTTCGGATACTGTGGCTATGCTAAGGCGGTTGTGGCGCTGTTCCGCAACACCCGCCGACACATATGCAGCAAAATCGGACATCCGGCCCTTGGCACTCTTCGTACAGAGTACCGCTTCTTGCATACTGTGGGTCTGAGGTGGTGTCCGACAATGAACGCACAGTCATCGGTTGTGGATCTGCTGTTTGTCATCGCGCCGCATTCGCTGCTGCTCGACATCGCCGGGCCGGCCGAAGCATTCCGCTTGGCCAATCTCTGGCGCTCCGAGCGCGGGTTGCCGCCACCGTTTCGGCTGCGCTTCGCCAGCGTTGCGCAAACCGCGATGACCTCGGTCGGATTGAACGTCAGCGATCTCGAGCCGCTGCCGACACAACTGGAAGCGCCGACCTGGGTGGTGGTCGTGGGCCAGCCCAGTGCGTCTGCGCACAAGCCCACTCCGGCGATTCACGCCACGGCGCGCTGGCTTGCGCAGCTGCTGCGCGGGCCCTTGGCGACGCCTAACAGCCCACACCGGCTGATCACGATCTGTTCCGGCACAGTGCTCGCCGCGCGCGCCGGGTTGCTGGACAACCGCCGGTGCACGACGCACCACGATCTGCTTGGACTCTTGCGATCGCTGGCACCACGAGCGCGAGTCTTGGAGAACCGGGTGTTTCTGATCGATGGACCGCTGGCATCCAGCGCGGGGGTCACGGCGGGCATCGATCTCTCCTTGCACTTGATAGCCAGCGAATGCGGTGATTCTGTCGCAGCGGGAGTTGCCGAGGAGATGGTCGTGTACATGCGACGCACGCCGCTCGATCCGGAGTTCTCGCCATTTCTTGCCCATCGACGTCACACGCATGCAGCGGTGCACCGTGTGCAGGGCGCCGTCAGCGCGTCACCGGAACGCGACTGGGACATGACCGCAATGGCCGCAGTCGGTCACGTCACCGAACGTCATCTGCTGCGACTGTTTGTGCACCATGCAGGCGTCTCGCCGCTGCAGTTTCTCGAAGCCATCCGCCTCGAGCGGGCACGTCAGCTACTGGAACACGGCTCCAACGTAACCGGCGCGGCTGAGGCGGCAGGATTCCGCTCTGGATTGCACCTGCGCCGCGCCTGGAACCGCAAGTGGGGCGGTTCGCCGCGTGATGCGCTGACTACCACTGCGGCACCGAGTGCCGCTCGGCGAGCCGATGCCCCTTGTTAGGGTTCGGCGCGAGGCTCGCGCGCCTGGCGTGTCAAGGCTGCGCACGCTCGGGCCGCCGCGGTGATAGCCGCGAGATCAGGTGGGCCTTTGCCGACTATCCAGCTGCCGCCAACGCAGAGTACGGACGGCAGAGCCAGCCAGTCTGCGGCAGTAGTGAGGGTGATGCCGCCGGTTGGACAGAATTTCGCCATGCCGAAGGGGGCCGAAATTGCCCGTAGTGCAGCGATTCCGCCAGCGGCTTCTGCAGGAAAAAACTTGAAATGGGTCAGCCCCATGTCCAGCCCGCGCATGATGTCGCCGGCATTCGCAATGCCCGGCAGGAAAGGGGCGCCACTCTTGATGGCGGCGCGGCCAAGAGTTTCGGTCAGACCTGGCGCCACGATGAACTCAGCGCCTGCGTCGAGCGCAGCGTGCAGGTCAGTCTCGTTCAACACAGTTCCGGCGCCCACGATCGAACCGTCGACACGCTGCATCTCCCGAATTGCATCGAGCGCAGCCTTGGTGCGCAAAGTCACTTCGAGAACTTTCAGGCCGCCAGCGACCAGTGCCCTCGCAATTGGCAGCGCGGTCGCTGCGTCATCGATCACCAGCACCGGTATGACCGGGGAGGTTCGCATGAGCTCTGCAATTCCTGTCACGATGAAAGCACTTCTGAGTTATTAGTGTTAGTTCGGAATTCTTGCGGGTGAGTCTGCCGCGACGGGGCGCCCGGACGCGATCCACAATCTCAAGTGCTGGTTGCCTTGAGAAATTTTGCGCGGACGTCGCCGATCGATTTGCGTAGTTCGTGCATGGCCGCAGCTTCCTGCGCGGTCACCATCGTCTCAAACAGCCGATGGAAATGTTCGCGCATGGCCGCGCGTGCGCGCGATGGATCACGAGCAGCCAAGGCTTCGAATATGCGCTGATGCTCCTTCTCGCGTTCATCCACGCTGAGTGCGCAGACCCGTTGGTAGAGTTTGGTCACCTGGGGCACGTGGTTGCGAATCCGCCAAAGTTCTTTGACGCAATGCTCGAGCGCCGCATTGTTGGACGCGGCCGCAATGGTCATATGAAATTCCCGGTCCAGGTCGTCGCCCGCTTCGTGCCCATTGCCGTTCGAGACTGACATTGCATTGACAATTTCCGCCAGCCTGTCCAGCTGCACATCCGAGATATTGCTCGAGGCCAGCGCCGCCGACTCGGCTTCGACGATCGAACGAGCGATGGTCAGGTCGAACGCTGTTACATCGGGCAAGGCCAGCTCGCTGGCACTCGACGGCGAGCGCACGAACGCCCCCGAACCGACCCGGATTTCGATTACCCCCATCGCTTCCAGCGCGATGGCAGCCTCGCGGATCGTGACCCGGCTGACCTGATGCATGTCGGCCAGTTCACGCTCGCTGGGCAGACGGCTACCGGCACGAAAATCGCCCGCTCGGATCGACCGCAATATCTGCTCGACCACTTTCTGGTAGAGGCGCACTCTGCGATTGCCCGACTTGCTGTAGCCCATCTAGTTCCTAACCTGTCTAGCAGAACTGGTCTACATTATTGGCATGAATGCTCATACCGCGCAATCGTCGCAAGATACCAGTCTCGCCTGTTTCCGCTACGCGGCCGCACCCGTGCTGGACGCAGCGCCGGTAGGTACTGCGCCGCATCCACCGTGCCTCGACGCGACGTCTAGGCTGGGTAGGGAGCCTCATCGTCTCGCCGCGGCAGGGCGCCTCGCCGCGAAATCACCCATAGCGCCAGATCATGCCCGCACTTTGCAGCCGTCTCGAAAGATGCACCCTTAGCCCTGGCAGCCAGATAACCGCCATTGAATGCATCACCAGCACCACTGGAATCGACCATATCCATCGGCGTGCACGCGTGTCTCTCCGGTGAATGATCGGCACTCGCGAGAACACACCCGGTGGGACCGCACTTGACGGCAACCTCGGCGCAACCCAATCCAAGCCACCTCGCGGCGACCTCGACATCGCTTTCCGAAGTGCCATGCATCGCCCGCTCGTCATCTGCCGTCGGCAAGCCAATGGCCGATGCCGCGACTGCGCGATCCGACCAGCTGCGCGCGGCTGCGCGCGATTCCCACAATCGTGCGCGAAAATTGCTGTCATAGGCGACCAGGCCGCCGCGCGATCTGACTGTCTCGGCGAGCGCAATCAATCGCGCGCGCCCAGAGGGCGGCAGGATGGCGAGTGAAATGTGACTGAAGTACAGCAGGTCCGCAGTAGCGACGGCGGAACACGCAGCAGCCATGTCCGGCAGGTCGAACATGGCGCGCGCGGCACTCTGATCACGCCAGTAGAGAAAGCTGCGCTCGCCGGCCGGATCGACATGGATCGCATAGATGCCCGGGTACCGATCCGGATGTCGCAGGACGTGACTCGTATCGAGGCCTTCCGAGTCCCACGCATCGATCAGGGCATCGCTCAATTTGTCTTTGCCGACCGCGGTGACATAGCCGATGTCGCAGCCGGATCGGGCTATATGGATCGCCGTATTGAGAGTGTCACCCCCATACTGCAGGCCGGTGGACGCTGCGCCCTGGCCGCGAAATTCGAACATGGCCTCACCGATGATCGCGATCTTCATTGCCGCGCTATCTCACGGGATTGTCATCACGAAAAGTATGTCCCGCCGTTGACGTCGATGTTCGCGCCGGTGACAAAACTCATGTCGTCGCTGACCAATGCTCGTACGGTCCTCGCCACTTCCGCCGAATTGCCCTGCCGCCGCAGCGGCGTGCCCGCGGCAACGGCAGCGCGAACCTCGTCCTTCGTAAAGACGTCGTGAAAAGTCGTGGCGATCATTCCGGGACACAATGCGTTGACGCGGATGCCTTTCGGTCCGAGCTCTTTCGCCATGGAACGCGTGAAGGTCATCACGGCGCCTTTCGAGGCCGCGTAAGCGGTAGCGCCAGGGCCGCCGCCATCGCGGCCGGCCTGCGATGCAAAATTCACGATGCTCGCGCCTTCTCTCATGTGCGGAACGGCCGCCTTGGTCATCAAGAACGCAGATCCAGCGTTGAGACGCATGACCTGGTCGAAAAAGCCGATGTCCATGTCGCCGAGCTGTTTGCGGGCAACCAAGCCGCCTGCAACATTGACCACGATGTGAATCTGGTCGCCGAATCGGGCCAAGGCTTCCTGCACCAGGCGCTCGCATCCTTCGGGCTGCGTGACGTCCGCCTGCACCGGGATCGCCACACCACCGGCGGTGGTGATCGCGGCAACCACGGCGCGCGCTTTGGTCTCACCGTCCCGATAGTTGACAACCACACGTGCCCCGGCCAGCGCGAGCTCCTCGCATATCGCTCGCCCAATGTCGCGGCTTCCGCCGGTAACAACTGCCGTCTTACCTGTCAAATTACTCATGTCATTTCCTGCTATTCGATCAACTGGTGATGCTAAGTGGTTCGGGGCTGCCGCGGTTTGATGTCCCTGCAAAGCAACCAAATCGACAACACGGTGAGGATTGCCAAGGTGGCACCCACGGCAAATGCGGGCGCATAGCTCCTGACCGTGATAATCGGAACCAAGAAGTTCAGCGCGACCACTGCCAGCTTTGCCGCAGTACCCGCGAATCCTGCGAGTGTGCCGACCGAACTCCCGGCAAAATAGTCACTTGGTAGGGTCTGGATATTGCCGATCGCCGTCTGAAAGCCAAATAGAATGAAAGCCATCAGCAGTACGGCAATAGTTGGCGTCGCTGCCTCGATGGTCAGCAGCAGAGAGACGAGCATGATTGCGCCGCCGAGCGTGATGACGAACTTGCGCGTTCTGTTGACTGTCCAGCCTGCCCTGATCCGGTTCTGCGCCAGCAAGCCACCGAACCAGGCGCCGAACATGGCGCCGACATAGGGCACCCAAGCATAGAGTCCGATGTCCGTAACGCCGAATCCGTAGGTCTCGGCAAGATAGAGTGGCAGCCAGCCGACGAACAGCCACCATATTGGGTCGATGAACATCGACGCCAGAATGACGCCCCAGCTCTCGGGGCGCTTGAGGATCTCGCCCGCGCCCGGCGCGTAGCTCGCCTTCTCTTTGGACTCGGCGCTGCGCTGGCCCGTCAGAATAAATTCCCGCTCCGCATCGGAGATCCACGGATGGGCATCTGGTCCCGCCTTGTAGACGATGAGCCAGGGCGCGAGCCACAGAAAACCCATCGTACCGACCGTGATGAAGGTTGCTTGCCAACTGCCGAAGAGAACGAATAGGTAGGCCACGATTGGCGCCGACACGATTCCGCCGAGCGCCGCGCCGGAGTTGAAAATACCTTGGGCGAGCGCGCGTTCATTGATCGGGAACCATTCGGCATTGGCCTTGGTAGCACCCGGCCAGTTACCTGCCTCCGCAAGGCCAAGGAGCGCGCGGAACAACGTGAAACTGGCGAGCCCGGTCGCCACAGCATGCAACATTGTTGCCGCCGACCAGACGACGATCGAAAGAATAAATCCGAGCCGCGTGCCGATCCAGTCGAAGATCTTCCCGAAGATCGATTGTCCGAACGCGTAGGCAAAGGTGAATACATTGAGGATGATCGCGTAATCGGTCTTTGACAGGCCGAGATCTCGTGAAATCTCGGGCCATAGAAAACCCAACGCGCCGCGATCGATGTAGTTGATCACGGTTGCCAGTGCGACCAGTGACACGATCACCCACCGCAGCCATCCGTTCTTCATCACTCAGCATGCTCCAGAAAATCAGCGCGCCCCGGGCTGAAGTTATCAAGCAGAATCCCAGCTTCGAGACACTCGGCGCCGTGAATCACACCTGGCGGAATGAACACGCAGTCTCCCGGACCAAGCTGTCGTGATTCGTTGCCGACGTGAAACAGGAACCGGCCCTTCTCGACGAACGTAACCTGGCTGTGCGGATGCGTGTGAGCAGCACCGCAGGCGCGCTGCTCGAACCACACTCTGCACGTCATGATGTCCGCGTTATAGCCCAATATCTGGCGACGGATGCCCTTGTCTACGAGCGTGGGTTCAAGGCCGCTCCCGACGATAAAAATGTCGCTGTGAGTCGCTCTTTGCATCGACCTGTCACGTTTGCTCATCGCAAAATGATCCTGGCCACTGGCCCGGTCCAATTCAGAGTTTCACCATCGAAGCGGACTCGATGTGACAGCGAAGGATTCATGCTGTGCGCAACTGCGATCGCGACCCTCGATCCGGTCTTGGTCTTCACGATCATCACATCGGCATCGTCAACTGTCCCGGCACGGAGGCTGGCAATCTGGCTGCTGCTCCCGGTCACACGTTCGCTGGCAGGGTCGTACAAGCCGTGGCCCTCGAGCACGCCTGCGAACAACGCGTTGCTTGCGTCTTTGACCCGCTGGATCAGCAGCGGCTCGCGGCGCAGGTTGAATCGCGGATCGTTAGCGCCGCTTTCGCCGATAACGATCGTACTGCCGCTAACAGGCGCCCAATGCCAGGTGTGGAATCGGTTGCCAGTCTGCCAAGTCACGAAGGGCTGGTCCTGCTGCCGCGCCGTCGCGTCAACCCAGACATGCTGATAGCCAAACCCATCGCCCAGCACCGGGCGGTTGGTCGTGTACGTTTCGAACGCGGGGCCTAGCTGTAGAAGCTGGCCCTTGAAGTGCAGAGGCAGATCGTAGCGATGCGTACGCGCCGATTCGACCCGCAACAGATCGACAACCACAGGTTTTTCGAATCCAGGAATCGCAACTAGTGC
>JAGRJB010000413.1 GCA_020442965.1 Pseudomonadales bacterium | reverse complement strand
CGCATCCTGGCTGACATGGCGGCGCTCAAAGAAAAGCAGTCCAAGCTCGTGGTCCGCGCGCCGCGCGCGGGGCGCGTGCTGGAGTTGTTAGCCAGCCAGGGTGAATTCGTAGCCGCCGGTACACCGCTGGTATTACTGGGCGATTCTGCAACCGCACAAATTCAGGTCTACATTGAGCCCAAATTCGCCGCGCGCCTGGAGCCCGGTTCGGTCGCGACCGTGCGCTTTCCGGATGGCAAGCGTGGACTCGCCGCGGTTGCTGAGGCAGGCTCGCTCACCGCGCGCCTGCCTGCGGAGATGGTGGATCGAAGTGGCGCGCGCCCGATGACCGTCCTGCTCAATCTCGTGAACACGAGTGACTGGCCGCCCGAGTCGCGCATTCACGGGCTGCCAGTGCGGGTACGTTTTCACTACGATTGGGAAGACACGCCGCTCGGGGCCTGGGTGGGCCAGGCGCTGGCCTGGCTCAGTCGTTACGGATAGAACACGGCCGACCGCCGGTTACATCGAAGCTGCATTGCGAGCATCAGCGAACAAATCCGGTCCGATGACGAAATGAGCCAGGGGATGGCTGGGAACAAGGCGTCGCCCCCTGGTGTTCCTGCCCTTCAGGAGTCCTGGTGAAATGAAAAAGCCCCCCGCGATTGCTCGCGGGGGGCTTCAGTCACGAGAGGCTTACAGCCCCGGAATGGTGAATTCCGATCCGATCGTCGTGCCGGTCTTCGGTATGAGGACCGTCTCGCTGGCCCGCGTTGCACCACCGCGATTCTCCGCGCCGAAGTCGGAGTTGGTCACCAGCATCACACCGAGTTCCTCGCTCGTGCCGGGGATCGGTGCATATTCCTGCACCGTCGCGACCACCGCGCGGTAGGGATCGATGGTATCTGCCGCCAGTGTGGTGATGTTCTGCTCACCGCCTGGCGTGATGGCGTAGGGACCGAGGAAATCAGCGTCCCCACCGAAGTACCAGCTCGAGGCGTAGAACTCCGCATTGACGAGCGTCGCACCAGCGTCGGCCAGACCCAAGCCCAGATCGTTGCCGCAAGCGCGCAGGATCGTGTTGCCCGTGTTAGTCGCATTCTCCGCGAAGAAGCGGATGCTGGTCGCGGCGATCGCACCGGACGGTGCGAGGCGCAGTACCGCTGACACCTGCTTGCCATCTGTGAGGGTTGTCAGGCCAGACAGGTCGCGGTTCAGGATGATGTAATCGAATACGCCATCCTGATTGGTGTCGAGATCGACCTCGAGGAATTGGCCGACCGGTGTCGACACGCGTTCCCAGGTGTTGAACGCGAACTCCCAGATGAAATTGCCGCCTGGCGCTCCGCAGATGCCCGGGTCGAGCACCGAGTTGACACCAACCGCGCGCAGATCCGGGTTCGGCATCTGCTCGCCACGGCCACCTTCTGGAATATTCGGGCTAACACCCAACAGGGAGAACGTCTGCAACTGCGCCGTGCCGACGCCGACGTTCAGCAGAGTTTTCGCAGCACCCGCGGCCGGATCAGTCGGTCCGTTGGCGCCGTTGATCGCCACCACACGTGCAGCCTTGCGCGGCAGCATGTGCCACGGCATGTTGAGCGTGTGATCGTCGCCCCTGAAGGTGATGTAGCCGTCGTACTCGTTAGCGGTCAGTGGTCCGATCGCCGCACCCTGTGAACCCGCGTTCATCAGATTGTTGCGCAGCTTCTGGCCGTTGATGAAGGTCAGCAACCGAACGGTTGCCGAACGGCCCGGCCCGACACGGACCACCGACGGTACCGCGTAGATCGAGACCGCCCCGGTATCGGCATCATCCGTATAGCGGAAGTTCGGCGTGACACGGTAGGTCTCGGCGCGACGCGACGTGTTGGTGACACGCAGCGTTCGCACATAGGCCTGCACTGGCAAGCTGACGTCGAGGTAGCCGTAGCTGATCGTGCCATGCGCCGATGCGCCCAGGTCGCCCGATACGTCGGTTACGAACGATGGCGAGAACAGCGCACGGTCGACTCGTACCTCGCCGCCGCCGATGCGCGAGATGGGCGCCACCTGATCCGGGAACACGGAACCGCCTTGTGAGGGCTGCGCGACATCAGGATTGGCTGTATTGACTAACAGCTGTTTGACGTCGAGCGGCGCCAGGCTCGGGCGTGCACCGCGAAGGATTGCCGCAGAGCCTGTCACCATCGGAGCCGCACCGGACGTGCCACCGAAGGCTGACGTGCCGGTGAACGAGCCTGACGACGCCGAGATCGACGCGCCCGGCGCGCCGATTTCCGGCTTGCCGAGGTTCTCGTTCATGGACGGGCCACGCGACGATGTCGACGCGAGCGTCCCAGCGAGCGACAGCGCGTTCGCCGGCGAGAAACGCACGACGCCACCGGCGCGGATCGTGTTGGCGTCGGCCAGATTGATCATGAAGGCCGGAATCGTGATGACGCCACCGCCGTAGGAGAACGAAAACGGTGCACTGCCGTCGACGAGGCCGATGATGCCAAGAGCGGCGCCCGCCTCGGAGATGGTAGCCATCTTGAGACTGCCGGCGCAGCTGCCGCGATCAATCAACACGATCTTACCCGCGAGTTCGCCGGGCGCGAACGGATTGGCTCCCGTTGCGTCGGGGCACGCGAGGCGCTTGGCCGCCGTGCCCGGATAGAAGA
>JAGRJB010000412.1 GCA_020442965.1 Pseudomonadales bacterium | reverse complement strand
ATCACTTCCGCGCCGTGATCGGCCATCATCATCGTGAGATGCGGGCCCGGCAGGAACAGCGAGAGATCGAGGACACGCAGACCGTCGAGTTTCATCGTTAGATCACTTGCTTGGCTGCCAGAGTTTCGAGGTCCTGCTGGCTGTAGCCAAGCTCGTTCAGAACGGCGTGCGTGTCCGCCCCGAGCGCTGCTGCGACGCGACTGGGGAGACGCTTGCCGTCCAGCTTGATCGGATTGGCAAGTGCCCGAAAATCCGCGCGTTGCGGATGAGGCAACGTCTGCAACGCGCCTATTTCCGCAACAAACGGATTATCGAGTGCCTGTGCCATGTCGTAGACGGGCGAAGCGGGCAGCACGCCTTGCAGTTTGGTGAGCCAGTTAGCGGTCGTATCGCGCGCGAACTCATCGTCGAGAATGGGTGTTAGTGCGTCGCGATTGCGGCTGCGCGCCCCACTCTCCGCGAAGCGCGGATCAGTAGCGAGATCGGGTCGGTCGATGATCGGCAGCAACGCACGCCAGAACTTCTCGGTCATGCACATGATGAAGATCCAGCCGTCCTGCGTCTTGTAAAGCTGTACCGGTGTCGCCGACGGATGCGAGCTGCGTGCCAAACGATCGGTGCGCGTGCCTTCGTTGAGGTACCAGTTGCCCGGATACGAAAGTTGGTGCAGCGCAACGTCGAAGAGACTCACGTCGATGTCTCGGCCAATGCCCGAACGGCTGGTGCCAAATAGCGCCGATACCAGCGCGAGTGCGGTGGTGATGCCGGTCATGAAATCGATGATCGAGAGGCCCATGCGTGCCGGTGGTGAGCCCGGTTCGCCGGTCAGGTGTAAGTAGCCCGCTTCCGCTTGCATCAGGTAATCGTACCCTGGCCAGGCTTTGCGCTCGTTGTCGCGGCCATACGCTGACAGATGCGCGCATACGATCTTGGGGTTGCTGCCCTTGAGTGCCGCGTAGGTCAGGCCGAGTTTCTCGGGTTGATCGCCACGCAGGTTATTGAGCACCGCATCCGACTTTGCGACGAGCTTGTGAAAGACAGCCTGACCGTCCGGCGTCTTGAGATTGAGCGTGACGCTCTTCTTGTTCAGATTGAAGGTCTGAAAGAAGTGACTGTCGTCGGTGCCCAGAAAGTGCGGACCCATGCGTCGCGTCGCGTCGCCACCTTGCTGCCGGTTCTCGATCTTGATGACTTCGGCACCGAGATCAGCCAAATACATCGAGCCGAAGGGGCCCGCGCCAAAGTTCTCGAACGTAAGAACCCGCAGACCCGTGAGCGGCAGGAAATCGGGGCGCTGCATCAGATCGCGTTCCGTTCGAGCAACTGGCGCGCAATGATAATGCGTTGCATCTCGTTAGTACCCTCGCCGATGCACATGAGCGGTGCATCACGGTACAGTCGCTCGACATCGTACTCGATCGAGTAGCTGTAGCCACCGAATATGCGCATCGCCTCGAGGCTGTTTTCCACACCAGCCTCCGAGCCGAACAGCTTCGCCATGCCGGCTTCC
>JAGRJB010000411.1 GCA_020442965.1 Pseudomonadales bacterium | reverse complement strand
GCGGCCGAGCTCGCGGTAAACAAAGCTGTCCGGTCGCTGCAAGGGATCGTACGGAGCCAGGATTCGACCCGCAGCGTCTGGCGACATGCCGCGGCCGAGCTCGTAGACGCTCGAGGTGGCCATGCGATTGTTGTTATCCGTGATGAGCGGTGCGCCGGCGGCTAACTCGCGCGCGCCGCGCTCATCGAGTGCCAGTGCCGCTACCAGGTCCTCCACGACGTTGATACCGAACCGGGCGAAGTGCAGCGGCGTGCGGCGCAGCGGAATGCCGGTTGCGACCAGTTGTCGTTCGAGGTCGAGCGGCTTGGTCGCGGCAACGAACACCAGCGTCGCTGGATCGGGTCGATACACTCGCAGTTCGCCGAACACGTCGAGCAGTGTCGCCGACAACGAGCGCAGTAGTCTTTCATCGAGGAACGCGACATTCATCCATTGGACGAATACGCCGTCGTCCGTCAGATGATCGCGCGCGAGTTGCATGAATTCGCGTGTGTAGAGGTGCGAGGCGCCGGCGGTCCACGGATGCGAGGGTTGTGAGACGATCGCATCGTAATGCTTGGACGTGAGCGACAGCGCCCCGCGCGCATCGTTCGCGATGATCGTGAGGCGTGGATCAGTCAACGGGTCGCGCTTGCGCAGCTGGCGCGTCGCGCGGTTGGCCTCGATCACGACTGGCTCGAGCTCAATGACATCGATAGAGCGAAAGGAGGGCGGCACGCCTTCGACGACTACGCCGCCGCCATAGCCGACGATCAGCATACTATCGGCGCCGGGCCGTGCCAGCGCCGTGATCGGCGCGAGCCAGAACTCGCCGCTGTAGCGCGGCAGCGAGCCAGGCATTTCCATCAGCGCTTCGGGCAGGCCATTCGTGCGCAAGGCGAGCCCACCGTCCTGCTCCAGTACGACGACCGATGCGCTCTTGCCAATGTCGTAGAACAGCACGTCACCTGAGGAGTCGATTTGCAGGGGCGAAGTCACTAACAATTTACGCGGCACGGGCGGCTGAAACAGAATCGCGATCGCCACGGCAGCTAGGGTGCCGAGAGCTGCCAGCGGCCGATTCGGGCGGATCAGAAACCATAAACCGAAGACACCCAATGCTGCGCCAGCAACCACGGCGAGCCGGATTGCACCCTCATAGCGCAGCGCTGGAATCAGCCAGAAGCCGGCTGCAAGTGACCCGATGATCGCACCCGCGGTATTCCAGGCGTAAACACGTGCGCTGGCGGGTGCGGCGTCGTTGACGGTGATCGCAAGGATGCGAACGGCGAGCGGGTAGGTCGCGCCAATGCAAATTGTCATAGGTAACAAGAGCGCCCCGGCAAACAGCGTGTTGAGCGGAATCTGCAGGCCGAGCACGCTCGTGACATTCTGCAACAGACCCGTGGCGGTCGGGATCAGGCGTTCGAGCATCAGGTAGGCGCCGGCCGCTGCGAGCGCCGCGAGTATGAGCGCGTAGCCCAGCGCGAGCGCTGCTCGTTCGCGCGTGCGCGCGAGCCAGGCGCCGGCGCCGCCACCGATCGCGATGCCGGCCAGGAAGCTGGCCACCATCACGCCGAATGCGTAGATGCTGCTGCCGAGCACGTGGCTCAGCATGCGAGTCCACAGGACCTCTTGAAAAAACGCGGCGGCACCCGCGAGCAGCATCAGCGGCAGCACCCACGCAGTGTCGGGCGGCAAATGGAAGCGAAACCGTATCCGCTCGATCGTGCGTGCGTCGCTGTCCATCGAGGCCGATCGACGGGCGAGTACCATGGCCAGCAGGAACACGCCGACGTTGATTGCGGCAGCCGCCCACACGGTGGCGCTGAGACCGAAATAGGGCAGTAGCAGAAAGGCGGTCAGAAGGGCACCTAACACCGCACCCACGGTATTCGCCGCATATAATAACCCGATCCGCCGGCCGATCTGCTGCTCACTATGCACGGCGTGACGAGCCAGCAACGGCAGTGTGGCGCCCATCAAAGTGGTGGGTACGGCGAGCGCCGCAAAGGCACCCAAGGTATAGAACAGCAAGGTGCTCGCCTGATCGCTCGATGGCGGCACCGGCTGACCGCCGAAGAACGCTTGCAGCAGCTTGTTACTCAGCCAGATGCACAGCGGCACTAACAATATGGCGCTGCCCGCGATGCCGAGCTCGAGCAGGGCATAGGTCGCCACCGGCCGATTCAGTCTTGGCAACCAACGTTCGACTATCACTGCACCGAGCGCGAGACCGGCCATGTAGGCGGCCAGCACGGTCGCCACCGCAAGCTCGGACGTGCCGAACACCAGCGCAAATTGTCGGGTCCAGGCGGTCTGATAGATGAGCGCTGCCAGTCCACTCAGCACGAAGCAGAGGGACAGCAAAACCATCGAGGACTGGCCCTTGGTGTCTGCGCCTGGTGTAACACGATGATTGACAGACGAATTCAATGCGGACATGGTCGCGGAGTTTGGGACCTCCACTGCGAGCGAGCAAGATGGCAAATTTCGATCCTTCTGGTGTCATCACGATCACGACCGATTTCGGGCACAAAGGGCCGTTCGTGGGTGTGATGAAGGGCCGGATGCTGTCGCGTTTTCCGCGGGCGCAGATCGTCGATCTGACGCACGAGATATTGATACATTGGCCGGCGGAGGCGGGTTTCTGGTTAGCGCGCTCGTTTACCTACTTTCCCGCCGGTACGGTGCATGTGGCGGTCGTCGACCCTGGGGTTGGCACAGCGCGCGACATTCTGGCGGTGACGACGCATGGCCATGTTCTGCTTGCGCCCGACAATGGATTGCTGGCGCCGGTGGTGGGTCGAC
>JAGRJB010000410.1 GCA_020442965.1 Pseudomonadales bacterium | reverse complement strand
AAAGCCTGGTGTCAGCGAGAGTTCGACAAGATGCGTTACGAGGGACTATATACACCCCCGTCGGAGCGCGGTTCGCTGTTGTTTCCCTCGGCACTGGGCGGCGGTAACTGGGGCGGTGCAACATTCGACCCGGTCAGCAATTTGTTAGTGATCAAAGCCGAGAATCTGGCGACGCGCTTGCGTATCGTACGCAAATCCGATCCTGCCGCGGAGGATGCGGCGCCGCCCAAAGACTACCTTACCCGTCCCCTGCAGGGCACGCCGTACCGGATCGAAGGCGAGTTGTTCACCGGGCCGCTGGGCGCGCCGTGCACGCCGCCGCCCTGGGGGACACTGACCGCAATCGATATGGACAGCGGTAAACTGCGCTGGCAGAAGCCGATTGGGCAGGTGACTCGTGCGGGTGTGACGGTCCCTGAGTCGCTCGGTTGGGGATCGCCCAATATCGGTGGGCCCATCGCGACGGCGGGCGGCGTCGTCTTTATGGCAGCTACGATGGATTCCAAGATTCGGGCGTTCGACATTCGAACGGGCGCCAAGCTGTGGGAAGCGGGCCTGCCGGCGCCCGGTATGGCGGTGCCCATCACCTATCGCGCGGGTGGGCGCCAATTCGTAGTCATCGCCGCCGGCGGAAATTCGCGCGTCGGTACCAAACTCGGCGACAGTCTGGTGGCGTTCGCGCTACCAGAATAGTTAGCGATGAAGGCACTCGTTTCCACCGAACGGATCAGGTTTGCACTGCAACTCGCGGACGTTGCGGCGGACATAGTCCGGGCGCGTTATCGCACGCCGTTCACATCTGAATCGAAAGCCGATGCAACGCCGGTGACAGAGGTTGATCGCGAGGTAGAAGCCGCGTGTCGCGAGCGAGTCGCTACCGCCTGGCCAGACGAGGGTGTGATCGGCGAAGAGTTCGGGGCAGATCAGCCCGGCGCGGCCTGGCAATGGATCATCGATCCAATCGATGGCACGCGTGCGTTCATGGCGGGCCGGCCGACCTTCGGCACGCTGATCGCCGTCGCGTATGAGGGGCGGTCGGTGCTCGGTGTCATCGATCAACCGATAGTGCGAGATCGTTGGCTGGGGGTTGCTGGGCAGTCGACTTTGTTCAATGACGAGCCGGTCGTGACGCGGCGCTGCGGGCGCCTGCATGACGCGGTCGTTGGCACGACGACGCCCGAGTTGTTTCAGGCGGACGAGTTGCCGTCGTGGCAGGAATTGCAGCGCCAGACCGCGAGCCGAATCTATGGTGGTGATTGCACCATCTATGGCGCGCTCGCCTGCGGTTGGTTGGATGTCGTAGTCGAGCGCGGCCTCAAGCTGTACGATTTCGCAGCGCTTGTACCGATCGTCGAAGGGGCCGGCGGCTCGATGACGGACTGGCAGGGGAACGAACTAACGACTAACAGTCATGGGCATGTCCTTGCCCTCGGCGACAAGGCGCTGCTTGCCGCGGCCCGGCGCGCGCTCAGCCGCCACGACTCGGTGTCAGCCACGCGCCGCGCGTGAGCCGCGTCGCCAGCGCTGCGCCGACCAGCCCGGCATCGGCGCGCAGCGTGCCGACTTTGATCGGGCAGCGAGCCTGTAGATCGGTCGCCAGTTCGGGGTGGTCCTCGGTGATGCCGCCGCATAGTACGACGAGGTCGGGCCACAGCAGCGCGTGCATTCGGTTGACGACTCGCTCGAGCTCACTCGTATAAGCGGGCCACGTAAGCCCCTGTTCCGTGCGGATACGTGCCGCGGCGCGCAGCTCTGCCTCCCGGCCATCGACCTCCAGATGACCCAGTTCGGTATTGGGCAGCAGCTGGCCGTCGACGAACAGTGCGCTGCCTATTCCGGTTCCAAGCGTCAGGACCAGGACGGTCCCCGTGCAGTTGCGGGCTACTCCAAAGTGCATTTCGGCGAGACCGGCAGCGTCGGCGTCGTTCAGTGCGACGATGTCTCGATCTAGGCGTTCGCTGGCCGTTGTTGCCAGCGGATGACCGATCCAGTCCTCGGCCACGTGCGCTGCCGTGCAAACGATCCCCGATTTCACGACACCCGGGAACGCAACGCCCGCGGGCAGTGCGTCAGAGTCGGGCGGCAACGCCTCAGCGACGGCGTCGTACATCGCAGCGATCGCGGACATCGCTGGCGATCGGACGCTGTGTCGGTCACTGACCAGTACGCCACGCTCAATGTCGACGATGGCGCATTTGATCGAGGATCCGCCGATGTCAATCCCAATTGCCTGCTGTTTCATCGCTACGCTGGGTCATCCTGGCAAAGAACCGTGCTGAATACGCTGCGCAAACTGCCGCTGCAGCTCCCGATTGCCTATCATACGCGCCCAGTGCAGTGGGTTCGGATTGCTGCTTTGCGAGGCGTATTCGTGGATAGTAATGATCAGAGTAGTGTAATCGACCCGGGACTCGCGGCACACGCATCGCTGCGCCCCGGCACTTTGCGCATGGCCATGCTCGAACAGCTCACGCGTTCACTTGGCAAGGATCCGGACACTGCGACGCCGCGTGACGTTTACGACGCGCTGTCACTTGCCGTGCGCGAAGAATTGACAGCTCGATGGCTGGCGACCCAGCGGCGTGTGTCGCGGGCAGGCGTGAAGCGGATCTGCTATCTCTCGGTCGAGTTTCTGCCGGGCCGCTCTCTGGTCAATGCACTGTCCAGTCTCGATGCAGACTTTGTCGAGGAGGCGCGTGCTGCAGTCGATTCGATGGGTCTCGATTTCGACGACCTCGTCGCACTCGAAGTGGATCCCGGTCTCGGCAACGGAGGATTGGGGCGGCTGGCCGCCTGCTTTCTCGATTCGTTGGCGACGCTGCAGTATCCCGCAGTGGGCTACGGTATCCGTTATGACTACGGAATATTCACCCAGACAATCGGCCCCAACGGGGCGCAACATGAACAGGCCAGTACCTGGCTGCGGCTGCGCAATGTTTGGGAGACACCGCGCTCAGACGCGCGCTATGTCGTTCGCTTCGGTGGGCGAGTGGTCTCGCAGACGGATTCGGAAGGACTCGAGCGACGCATTTGGGTGGGAACCAAGGACATTCTGGCGGTCGGGTTCGATCAGTTGGTGCCCGGCAATCGCAGTCCTACGGTCAATCATCTGCGTCTCTGGTCGGGTCGCGCGATCACGCCGTTCCACATCGAGGACTTCAATGCCGGCAATCATGCCGCGGCTGTCGAAGAGCAGGTGGCCGCCAAGAACGTATCGCGGGTGCTCTATCCGGATGATTCCACGCCGCAAGGGAAGGAACTGCGTTTCAAGCAACAGTACTTCTTCGTCAGTGCCAGTGTGCAGGACTTGTTAGCAAACCATGTCGCGGCGGGTCGCCCGTTGGCCGAACTCCCGGACGCGGTGGCGATGCAATTGAACGATACGCATCCGGCACTTGCGATTCCCGAGTTGTTGCGGCTGCTGATCGATGTGCACGATCTCGATTGGCAGGCCGCGTGGAATATCAGCCGTAAGTTGTTTGGCTACACGAACCATACGCTATTGCCGGAGGCGCTCGAAACCTGGCCGGTCGCCTTTTTCGAGCGCTTGTTGCCGCGCCATCTCGAGATTATCTATCGCATCAATAGTGAGTTCCTGCTGGAAGTCAACAAACACTGGCCGGGCGACGATGCGGCGAAGCGAGCGCTATCGTTGATCGCGGAGGGCTATGGACAGCGGGTACGCATGGCCCACTTGGCGGTCGTCGGTAGCCACAGCGTCAACGGTGTTGCCAAGCTGCACTCTGAATTGGTGCGCACGACGGTTTTTTCCGGATTCGCTGCCATGTACCCCGAGCGATTTACGAACGTCACCAACGGCATATCCGTTCGCCGCTGGCTCAAGCAATCGAATCCAGGCTTGTCGCAGCTACTTACCGAACGCCTCGGTGCTGCATGGGAAAACGATCTGGATGAATTGGAGCGCCTGGTCACTGCGGCAGATGATCCGGAATTCCGGGCGCGATTTCGCGCGATCAAGCTCGATAACAAGCGACGGCTCGTCGCTGAGATCGACGCGCGTACCGGACTTGATATATCGGTCAATGCGCTATTCGACGTGCAGGTCAAGCGCATTCACGAGTACAAGCGCCAGTTACTGAACCTGCTCTACGTCGTGACGCGCTACCAGCGGATCCGCGCCAACCCGACACTGGAGATCGTGCCGCGGACCTTCATGTTCGCGGGCAAGGCGGCACCGGGCTACCTTCTGGCGAAATCGATCATCCGACTGATCAACAATGTGGCGACCGTAATCAATCAGGACCCGGTCACCCACGGTAAGCTCGCTTGCGTGTTCCTGCCGGACTATGACGTTTCGCTGGCACAGAAGATCATGCCTGCCGCCGACTTGTCGGAGCAGATCTCGACTGCCGGTATGGAGGCGTCCGGGACGGGCAATATGAAGCTGGCGCTGAACGGTGCACTGACGATTGGTACACTGGATGGCGCCAACATCGAGATTCGCGACGCCGTTGGACCCGAGAACATCTTCATTTTCGGCCTCACGGCGAGCGAGGTGGCCGAGGTCAAGATGGGGGGCTACCGGCCGAACGACTATCTGGCGAAAAGTCCGGAATTGCGGCAGACGCTGGAATTGATTGGCGGCGGATTTTTCAGCCCGCAGGAGCCTGATGCGGCGCGTCCGATCCTGGAACGCTTGACCGGTGATAACGAACCGTACCTGGTGTTAGCAGATTTTGCTGCGTATTGCGCGGCGCAGGACGCTGTCGATGCGCTGTATCGCGATCAGGAGGAATGGAGTCGGCGCGCGATCCTCAATTGCCTGCGCATGGGGCCGTTCTCATCAGATCGAAGCATCCGTGAGTACGCTGAGCGCATCTGGAATATCAGGCCGGTTATCTGATGGTGCCAATCCTGGGATCGCAGTCCGTGTTGACCGATTTCGACCTGCATCTGTTCAATGAAGGCAAGCACTACGCGCTGTATGACAAGTTCGGCGCGCATTGTGTCACTGAGAATGGTGACTCGGGTGTGCGGTTTGCCTTGTGGGCACCTAATGCGCGGTCGGTCAGCGTCGTAGGTCCTTTCAATGCCTGGGATGGTCGCCGCCACCCGATGCAATCGTTAGGCTCGTCGGGCGTGTGGGTCACGTTCATCGCAGGCCTCGCCGCAGGGGCCGCCTACAAGTTCGAGATCAAGGTTCAATCGGGTGCGCTGCACTTGAAGTCCGATCCGGTCGGGTTTGCGATGGAGCTGCGACCGGGCAATTGCTCCATCGTCACTGATCTGTCGGGCTACCGGTGGTCCGACGACGCTTGGATGCAAGCGCGCGCACACAGCGATCCCTTGCGTCAGGCAATCTGCATCTATGAATTGCATCTCGGATCCTGGCAGCATGTCGCCGGCCGCGAGCCACCCTTTCTGAGCTGGCGCGAAGCGTCTGATCGTGTGATTCCCTATGTCAAGGAGCACGGGTTCACGCACATCGAACTCATGGGAGTCGCAGAGCATCCTCTGGATGCCTCCTGGGGCTACCAAGTGGTCGGATACTTCGCCCCGACATCGCGCCATGGATCGCCGCAGGATTTCATGTACTTCGTCGACCAGTGTCATCAGGCCGGTATCGGCGTGTTGCTCGACTGGGTGCCCGCTCATTTTCCCAAAGACGCCCACGGCCTGGCGACATTCGATGGTACGGCGCTGTACGAACACGCCGATCCACGGCAGGGTGAGCATCGCGATTGGGACACGAAAATCTTCAACTACGGGCGGCACGAGGTCCGGAACTTCCTGATCGGCAACGCGCTGTATTGGCTCGAGCATTACCATGTGGACGGATTGCGCGTCGACGCCGTCGCATCGATGCTGTACCTGGACTACAGTCGTGTGGCGGGCGACTGGCTACCCAATCGGTACGGCGGTCGCGAGAACCTGGAAGCGATCGAGTTTCTGCGCGAGTTCAATACGGTGGCGCACGGCAAATATCCGGGTCTGCTGACGATTGCGGAGGAATCGACCGCATTTCCCGGTGTGACGACGCCGGTCCATCTGGGAGGGCTCGGCTTCAACTTCAAGTGGAATATGGGTTGGATG